>JAVWJF010000071.1:0-10329 GCA_036639195.1 Longicatena sp. | reverse complement strand
AATTGAAATGTTTAGGTAGAAAAAAGATTGAACAATACTTTGCACAATATGCAGATGAGGCATGTCAAAAAACGAGTAATGAGCAGCACGCTTTATGAGAGGTGCTGCTTTCTTCTTGTTGGGTGTTATGTTATAATCAAACATGTTAAAAAAGGAGATTTTATTTATGGAACTATTACGAGTTGTATTTTTTCATACAAAAGATATATTGAAAGGAAGAGGGTTAAAAATCTTTCTAGCGTTGTTTGGAGTATCTCTTAGCATTATGTTATACATGGAAGGGTTACAACTTGCTATGGATGTAAGTGGGTCTACGTATTCTATCGTATCCTTCTTCCTGTCTTTATTAAATATACTGGCAAATTATATCGTAATGTTTTTATTTATTAAGGCAGTACGTAATGAACCCTTTCGCTTCGCGGATATCCGCTTTGGGATATCTAGGATTGGACTCTTTATTGCTATGGGTTTACTTTTAAGCATATTACAAATACTAGTAAATGTGTTATGTGCATTCTTAGGAAGTATTACATTTTTATATCTGATTCTGTATACCCTTGTATATGCATTCTTTATGGCTTGGAATGCGTTGATTGCATATGGGATTTATGATAGAGGAAAATTTGGACAAGTATTGAGCGTGAGTGTACAAGTGATGAAAGACCATATTGGAGAAGTGTTTATGGCTGCCTTATGTTTGATGATTTGGTATTTGTTAGGACAATCATTTGTACCTAGACTTACCGATATGATATTAAGTGATAGTCTTTATGCAGGTGCGATTTTACCAGGTCTTATTGTAGGGGCTAATATCAGTGTAACTTCTGCGATTTTAATTACACTTGTAAATCTAGTATATTATTCTGGTTTATACGCTTGTTGTTTACCACTTTATACGTATTTAGCAAAACTATACAATGATGATACGACCATTTTACAAGGATCTACTACGAAAGCATTCTAAGGGTTGAGGTTGGATATGAAGGTTACTATCAAACAATTGCACAATGAACAAGAAGAAGCTTATATCTTTTGTTTAAAGGAACTGGTACGAGAACACAATCCCTTTACATTCTTGACACTAAACGATGATCAAGAAGACCATGTAAAAGAGTGGATTCATAAACATAGTGTACACGCTCTTTATAAACATGTTCTTCCTCATATGACGTATTGGGTTTTATTGGATAATCAACCGATTGGTATCGCGACCTTAAAGAATGAACTTTCACAAGCTTTATATGCAGATAGTGGACATATCGGTATTTGCATTATGCAAAATTTTCGTAAACAAGGATATGCGACCCTTGCATTACAAGCGTTGATACAAGAAGCACATACGCAATATCACATGGAAGATATCTTACTTTGTTGTGAATATAACAATGACGCTAGCAGAAAACTGTGTGAGCGAGTAGGAGGTATCATCAAACATGAAGATAGCTTTGTACATTATTGGATTAGCCAACATATCCAAAGCATTCAAGATTTATAAATGAAGAGGTAACTATGAAAACAATACATGAATTTATCAATTTCACAAATCTAAAAGGAAATCGTATAAAATTAACGCTTATGTTAATCATACCATCCTTGTTATATAGCTTAGCATTATCTTTTTTTAATACCATAGTGTATATCAGTGCATTCTCTAACTACTATTACTTTGCGTTGTACGTGTTTGTGTTAGGGACTTCCTTTATATACTTGATTCTATTATTTCAATTCATTCATAAGAAAAGGGATATAGAGATACCACATTCTATGAAACCATATGTACTTCCATACTTTTTCTTACAAAGTGTATTCTTTCTAATTATGATAGGAAGTGCATGGGGCTCTATGGCTCTTTTACAATACGCATCCTCTTTAACTTCCGTAATGAGCGTGGTTTGTACACTCTTGGCTATATTCTATATTCCTGTTCAGACCTTTTCCTTTTTCTATCTTTTTGATGGAGAGAAAAATCCATTCGTTATCCTTTGGAAAGCTACAAAGAAAGTATTAAAACATTATCAGTTCTGCTTTTATGCTTTGTTGACATTGGCACTTGTTGCGATATTTTATAATTTGATAATGGATGTCTTCTTTGGGATAGGAAGTAATTCTGTGCCTATGCTAATTGTGCATGATATTATGATTAGTTCTAATCCGTTTGCATTTGCGGGGACGTATGTTGCGTTTGCCTTTGAAAATATTAAGATGTGGGGACCAGTTTTGGTAAGTGTTATCTATGGTGTTCTTATGTGTAGTGTTTTGGTATATTATTATATGGGAATGTTATGTGCATACGATGAGGATATCAAAATCTAACCTATGACATAGTATGGTGTAGGTGATGACATGGAAGTGCGAGGTGCACCTATTTCCTTTATGATTATGGTAGAACAACATTCCATCTGCATTTGTATGAAGTTTATTCATCGTGAAGATGAGAAAGAAATCGATATTTATTTGGAGCCTTTATTTACATAAATAAAGGCTTTTTCAATAAAGTAACACAATTTTTAAGTGGGCTCATATACTAGAATGTATAAGAAAAAAAATAGGCTTATATAAGAAGGAGGATAAAGATGAGCAAACACTTAAAGGAAGTCTTTGCCAGCAGGTTTCAAGTGCATTTACTTGAAACTATTCAGCCTGAGCCATGTAATGTAAAGGGAACGATGGATATCATCGTGGAAGAAGTAAATGATGATGGAAGTCCATGGAAGAATCAGGCAAAGCGTTTTGTGAAAATTTGTCATTCACAAAATGAGTGTACACATGCAGAAATCAACATTGATGAACAAAGTGGTATCGGAAAGATGACGCTGAACAATATGGGGGCTATGCAATACCGTATTTCACAGGTGGATGAATGTGGTACCCAAATGATCAACGGGGATATGTATGAGGTTACCTATCGAGTAGACGATGAAGAGATGGAGAGTGATTATGCGACCGTGATGTTTGATGAACAACATTCACACCGTACGCTTCATATCATCAATCGAAGATTATCAAAAGCATATTTACAAATTAGTAAATCTTTGCGTGATCGTAGAGGAAATCCAAAGAAACCATGCGAGGATATGGAATTTTTAATTCGCATTACTAGAAGTGATTGTTATGAGAAATTTGTGAAGTTGAATGTTCATAATGGGTTTTGTGCATCTGTAGAAGATTTATGTGCAGGTGTATATCACATTGAGGAATTTGAATATTGTGATTATAGAGCGTTTTATCGTTTGAATGAACAAGAAGAAACAACGAGTACATTATTTGAATTGATGCCAGGTACAAATATTTTGCATATCTGTAATGAAGAGCGAATGGATACACAGCTGACCATTGAAAAATACGTTCGTAACAATTGTGGAGAATTAAATAAACCAAGTTGTTTTGAAGAGTTTCAAGTGTCTATTATATCCGATGAACATGATGAGTGTATCACACTTTGTGAAGAGAATGATTTCTGTGCCACATTGTATGGTTTAACTCCAGGATTTTATGATATCCAAGAAGTGAATTGTGATGGAAGTTTGTATGAGACTAGTTATATTGTTGGGGGATGTGATGAGAGCGAAGGGGCACAACTGCAACTTTGTGAAGGAAATTATGAAGAAGTATGGATTATCAATAGCAATATAGAACGTAATACTTGTTGTGATATGCAACCATCTGCTTTGCGCATTTGCAAGTTTATACGAGGATGTGATGGTAGAGTTTGTAGACCACAAGAAGATGCACAGTTTAAAGTTATGGTAAGAGGATGTGGCATGAATGAAGCCTTTTATCTAAATGCCAATAACAATTTCTGTATCGATCTAGCAAGTCTTTGTGTGGGGGAATATGAAGTATGTGAGATCAGTTGTGGGGAATACAATACGAGTTATAGTATCAATGGGGGAAGAGAGAAAACCAGTGCTTGTCTAAGATATGATGGAAGTGAAAACTTCTGTGTTTCCATTATCAATGAAGAACGTAATCGTGGTAGCATTTGTGTAAGTAAATATATTCGTAATGAATATGGCGATATGATGAAACCAGAAAAGGGACAATGCTTTCAAGTAAGTTTAAGTTCTTATTTCTGTAAACGTTGTTTTGAATTGAATGAGGATAATGACTTCTCTATGTGTTTCCATGACTTGCGTTTTGGAAGTTATGAAATACGAGAAGAGGAAACTTGCGAATATGAAACAAGTTATCAGGTAGATTGTGAACGAGAACGACGTCATGCCAGAGTTATGGTAGATGATTGTTGCGACCATGAAGTAAAGATTATCAATAGTATAACGCGTAATAACTGTGGCATTTTAAAGATTAGTAAATTTATTGAAACCGCAAGTAAAGAGTTGGTGAAACCTGCACGAGATGAAGAATTCGAAGTAGAAGTAGAGGGGCCATGTTTCTCTCAATGCTATGTCTTACGGGCTTCCAATAACTGGTGTATACAATTAGAAGGATTACAAGAAGGCGAATACCAAATCAGTGAATGTGGAAGTGCATGTTATGAAACTACGTATTTGGTAAACCGAGAAATCTGTAAAGAAGCATTTGTTTATATGGGGGACTGTAACCAAGATGTATGCATTATCAACCGTGCAATGCATAGTGGAAGTTTGACACTATCTGCCTGTGTTCGCAGATGTGATGGATGTATGGAAAAACCATCAAATGGTGCCTTCTTTGAAATCTTAGTAGAAGGAAGTGATGATTGTTTCAAAGTATGTTTGGATGCGTCAAATCAATGGTGTGCTGTTTTGGATGAGTTGTGCGAAGGTAAATATCGCATCATTCAAAAGGATAATATGGGATATAAAGTAAGTTATATCGTACACGGACGAGAAGAAAGCTTTGGAAAGATCAAACTTGGTTCACAAGATGAAGAAGTTATGATTATCAATGAAGAAACAGCTTGTATGGGAAGTGTTATTGTTACAAAGTATATCATGGATGAACATGGTGATTTATGTACGCCTTGTCCACAAGATGAATTCC
The DNA here is from genome assembly GCA_036639195.1 of Longicatena sp. GTDB lineage: Bacteria > Bacillota_I > Bacilli_A > Erysipelotrichales > Erysipelotrichaceae > JAVWJF01. The sequence goes on along the minus strand of JAVWJF010000071.1, from coordinate 5,346 downwards.
ACTTTGAATTATCAGGAAGATGTTTCTGTCGTACGTATACGTTAAGAAATAGGAACGATTTCTGTATCTATTTTGATGATTTAGATGAGGGAGAATATGAAATACGGGAATTAGATGAAGGCTATGATGTGCAATATCGTATCAACAATTCTTGTGTAGAACATGCATGTTTTGTACTTGGAAGAGATGATATTCATGTAGATATTATAAATTCCATCAGTAGAGAAGGTATGGTACACATTGAAAAAAGAATTCGTAAAGGAAACGCACTTGTAAAACCTTCACCTGAGGATTGTTTCCAAATTTTATTAAAAGGGAAGAATACACACGAAGTTTATGAATTGAACTGTGATAATGATTTCCGTATTACCTTATGTGATTTATGTAAACAGCATTATGAAATCAAAGAACTTAATAGTGCTTGTAAAACATGTTATAACGTTGATGGAAATCTACAAAGCGATGGGTATTTCCTCTTTGATGGAGAACCAATCGATGTTACCATCATCAATGAAGAAATGTTGTTTGGATGTATGGAACTCAATAAAGTGATAGCAAGTGAAGATGGTAGACTAATCAAGCCGAATCGCTATGAATGTTTTGAAGTATTGGTAGAGAGTGATTGTTTCAAACAGAAGGTGGTCTTAAGTAAAGATAACGACTTCTGTGCTAGACTCTATGATTTACCACAAGGACATTATGAAGTAAAAGAATTGAACAACGATGGATATGTAAGTTATTTAATCAATGATTTACCATATGAATCTGCCTGTGTGGATGTATGTGAAGATGATGTATGCATTACCATTATCAACCATCCATGTGCACTTGGAAGCTTGCATTTCCAAGGTATGGTAGAAGAGCAAGGATGTTTAAAAGAACCACGTTGTGAAGATGAGTTTGTAATACAAGTAAGTGGTAAGAAGTGTTGTGAAGAACTAATCTTTAACAATAAAAATGAATTCCAACAAGAGTTGTGTAATTTGATACCAGATTCTTATATGTTGAAGGCAATCGGAAATGAAAATGTTCGCTTTGAAATGGAAGGGCAATGTTTTGATGATGAAGTTTGTATAGAACTTCGTGGGGAAGATGTTTGTGTCAATGTGATTGTACAAAAGAATTATGGGGTAGATATTACCATTCATAAATGTATGATGGATTGCCATGGAAACTTATTAGCACCAGAACATGATGCATGTTTTGAAGTACAATTGATACATGCAGAGAGTGTGAAGAACTATACTCTGAATTCTTATAATAACTTCACACAAATCGTAGAAAATTGTTTCCCTGGGAAATATGAAATTAAGGAATGTGGATGTGATACGATTACCCTTGTAGTAAACGACCAGTGTGCTCAAAATCATGGATCATTTGAAGTAGGAACACATGATGTACAAGTAACACTTATCAATACAATGAAATCCAGTGCTTATTTGCATATTGAAACGAGAATACAAGATGGTCATGGTAGATTGATTAAACCACATCAAGATATGTGCTTTGAAATGGAAGTTAAAGGGGAACATTTCCATGAGAAGTTTATGATGAGTTGTCAAAACTCATGGCATGAAAAAGTATGGTTAGAAGAAGGTATGTATGAAGTTACACAGAAGGCAGATTGTGAGTTTGATGATGTGTACTATCTTGTCAATGATCAAAAGATGAGAGAAGCCACACTTACCATTTGTGATGAAGATCAATACGTTACTGCCATCAATGAAGAATGTAGTGCAAGGGGAAGCATTGAAATTTGTAAATTGATACGAGATGAAGAGGGATGTTATTGTTATCCTGCACAAGATGAATCCTATTGGATAACAATACAAGGTGCCTGTGATACAACGCGTATTCTCTTGAATGCTGACAATCATTTCTACGCAAGCATTCGTTCACTAAAAGATGGATTCTATGAAGTCATGGAAGAACAAGGCAGTGATCAAGTAGAGTATATCGTAAACAATGCCACACCTTCCTCTTCTGGAAGAGTTCATGTCGCAGGAAATGCAAATACAATCAATATCATCAATCCTATGAATCCTATGCCAAAGAATGGTAGCATTGACTTAATTAAATATATGGAAACATCCGATGGAATCTTTGTGAAACCACAAAGTGGAATGTATCGCATCCATGTATCCAAACCAGGTTATAATGAAATGTTCTATTTAAGCAAAGAGAATAGTTATCGTATGCGTATTGATGGTTTAGAAGATGGTCTTTATGTAGTAAATGAAGTAGATGTAGAAGGTGTTACGTATATTGTGAATGGAGGAAGTCAAGTTGATCGTGCCAGTGTACAAGTACGTAACAATGCCAATAAAGTAGAAGTTATAAATCCAGAGACGGTTTCAAAAACAGGAAGCATTACGTTAGCAAAATATATTCGCGAGAATAACCAATTGCGTCGTCCTACAGGAACTGCATCCTATGTCTTCCTTGTATCACGTCCTGGTTTTAATCAGCTCTATACCTTAGATGCTAGTAACCAGTGGATGCAAACCATCGAAGATCTTGAAGATGGTGACTATGTCATCAACGAAACAACCAACGAAGATAAAGTGACTTATATTGTCAACGGTGGTAGTGAAGTGGATCGTGCGGTTGTATCTGTAAGTGGAAATAGCAATACACTACAAATTATCAATACGCAAAAGCCATCAGGAAAAGGCAGTATTCACATCGAAAAATATGTACGAGTTGGTATGAAACTACGCCGTCCTACAGGGGATTATGAAGCAGAAATATTTATTAGTAAACCAGGGTATAATGAAAACTTCCTGTTAAATGAAAGCAATGGATGGATGGTAGATGTAAAGGATTTAGAAAGTGGACTGTATGTAATTGATGAAGTAGGAAACAATGATGTGGTTACCTATATCATCAACGGGGGAAGTGAAGTAAGTAATGGTGTGGTAAGTGTTGATAATGATGAAAATATGGTGATGATGATCAACACGATGAATGAAGATTCATCTTCCATCAAACTGAATAAATATGTACGTGATGGAAGTGGGGTATTACATTCACCTAGTGCAAATGAACAATTTCAAGTAGAAGTGAGTGGACAGGATGGTTATCGAAGTGTGGTAGTCTTGAATGCTTCCAATGGATGGAGTTCTACATTGAAGAACCTAAGCAATGGGTATTACACCGTAAAAGAAATGAGCAATCTAGGATACTCTGTAAGCTATATTGTAGATAACGGGTTAGAAACAAACAATGCAAGTATCTATCTACAAGATAATGCACACACGGTGAATATTATCAATTCTTCTGGGGAAATGATGGGAAGACTTGAAATTACAAAATTGATCAAGAATGCGGATGGTACACTCATTATGCCTGCAGATGGGGATATCTACTTTGTGGAAGTATCCAATGAATCGACCATAAGAAAAATACAACTTGATTCAGGAAACATGTTTACAAGTGTATTACAAGATCTTCCTGAAGGGCAATATCGCGTGTTAGAAATTGCGAACTTATCGTATTTAACCACATATCGTGTCAATGGAGGGCCAGAAGCAACCAGTGCTACCGTTATGATGGCAAGTGGAATTAACAACCAAGTAGAAGTCATCAATGAATTGCGTGGAAATCGTAATACCATTGAAGTCTTTAAATATATGTTAGATAACGATGGGAATTATTTACCACCTGTTGCGCCTGACACGTATCAATTTTCTATTACTGGTATTAACAATGAGGTAAATGAAACCTATGATTTGAATGTGGATAACAGTTGGCATCAAAGTCTTCGAACCTTGCCAAGTGGAACGTATCAAGTGAAAGAGTTAGGTACTTCACCATTTCCAGTAAAATATTTAATCAATAGTGCAGACTTAAAAGATGAGGCAATCTTCAATGCGGCACCTGGTTCTACAACGGTTATCGGTATCATCAATTTAACATCCGATAATACTGGACAGGGAACGATGGTTATTACAAAGCGCATCCGTGATATCAATGGAGCGTTGAATGTGCCAATGGATGGAGAAATCTTCACGGTTACGGTAAATGGACAAAATACAACGCAAATTGTGACCTTAGAACCAGAGAATAATTATACGTTTACGCTTTCTGATATCGCATTCGGTGTGTATACGGTAGAAGAAGTAGGAGCGGATTATAATGTCACGTATAGAGTGAATGAAGGACAAGTTACTTCAACAGGTGTTGTGAATGTGGATAGCAGTGCGATGAATGTGGTACTCGTTATTAATTCACGAACGGATGATGTAAGTGATACGAGCAATGTGATGAAGCGACAAGACAGTGTTGTACGTGTTGTCATAGAGTAAAAGAAGTTGGGGGAATGATGGGGAAGATAAAAGACGAAGTGCGAGCTTCGTCTTTTTCTTATGTGTGGATGTAGGAAAAGAGGTATTTTATAGATAAATCAGTATGAAAACACAGTTTTATTTACATTTTTTGTCATTTTGTTTCAAAATTTGTAAATATTTGAGACATATTTTCACATATCAAAAACAAACCGAAATAAATTGCTTTTATTTCTAAAAAAAACTTCGAAATCGCTAGTAAAATAAAGTGATTCGTTTTATAATGGTTAGGTATCAGTTATTCAAGGAGGAAAACAAATGACTAAGAAATTTATGTCAATGGACGGTAATACTGCTGCTGCACATTGCGCTTACGCGTTTACCGAACTATCTGCGATTTACCCAATCACTCCATCTTCACCTATGGCTGAAGTTGTGGATCAATGGGCAACACAGGGTCGCAAAAATATTTTCGAAAGCGTTGTAAAAGTAGCTGAACTTCAATCTGAAGGTGGAGCTGCTGGTGCCGTACACGGTGCTTTACAAGCAGGAACATTAGCAACAACATTTACAGCATCTCAGGGTCTACTTCTAATGATTCCTAACATTTACAAAATGGTTGGGGAATGTTTACCAGGAGTTATCCATGTAGCTGCTCGTGCATTGGCATCAAGAGCATTGAATATCTTTGGTGACCATGAAGACGTTTATGCTTGTCGTCAGACAGGTGCTTGTATGTTAGCATCTCACTCTGTACAAGAAGCTATGGACTTAGCTGGAGTTGCACATTTAGCTGCAATCAAAGGTTCTGTACCATTCTTGCATTTCTTCGACGGATTCCGTACTTCTCATGAAGTTCAAAAAATTGAAACTTGGGATTATGATGATTTGGGAGATATGCTTGATTGGGACGCTGTAGAGGCTTTCCGTCGTCGTAGTTTAAACCCAGAACACCCAGTACTGCGTGGAACTGCTCAAAATGACGATATATTCTTCCAAGCTCGTGAAGCCTGTAATAAATTCTATGATGCTGTTCCCGAAGTTGTAATAGAGTATATGA
>JAVWJF010000070.1:0-10341 GCA_036639195.1 Longicatena sp. | reverse complement strand
GGCATCGTCTTCATGCTCTTTTGTATGAACTTATCTACTCTTTGATCACTATCATTTTCCTTAATCACAAACTCTCGCAAGACACATCCCTCTTTTCATTTCTTAATTATACCTTACTATTTCTTATTTTGCGTTGTATATTTGCAAAAAAACAAATAAAATAGACATACAGAGAAAAAGGAGGGGTATTATGTATTCATGTAAAATGTCCGTACGTTCCCTTGTGGAATACTTGTACCAATCTGGCGATTTAATATCCTCCTCTTCTTCTATTGAACGTGCAAACTTAGGTAGTCGCATTCATCGAGAATTACAATCTAGTGCTCAAGGCAATTACGAAAGTGAAGTATATCTGAAACATAGCACAGAATATGAAGGGATTACCTTTGAAATTGAAGGAAGAGCCGATGGTATCCTTACACAAGAAGATGGCGTTATCATTGAAGAGATTAAAACCACAGCCATCCCTTATGATGATATCCAAGACACCCATTTTGTACATTTTGCCCAAGCCTATTGTTATGGTTATTTTTATATGTTCGATCATCAACTTTCAACCATTACCATTCGCTTAACCTATTACCAAATCGAAACCCATCAAATTAAAAATTTCGATCAATCAAAAACCTTTGAGGAATTAAAAACATTCTATTATGATACCTTAAAAGCCTACCTAAAATGGGCGAACTTATCCAAAGATATCCAAAAGAAGAGTGAGACCTCTTTAAAAGCAATGCAATTCCCTTTCCCACAATATCGAAAAGGACAAAGAGACTTTGCAATCGCCGTATATAAAACAATCTTAGATAAAGATATCTTGTTTGCTCAAGCACCTACCGGTATTGGGAAAACCATATCTACCCTGTTTCCATCCCTCAAAGCGATTGGAGAAGGAAAAGCCGAGAAGATTTTTTATGTATGTGCTAAAAATATCACTGCAAATGTCGCCTATGATACGATACAAATGCTCTATCAAAATCAAATCCGTTTCAAAACGGTTGGTATTTGTGCAAAAGACAAAATTTGTCTTTTGGAAGAGCGCAACTGTGACCCTACTGTATGTCCCTATGCAAAAGGATATTATGATCGATGCAACGATGCTTTATATGAAGTATTAACAAGTCTTGACTTCATTGTCAAAGATACCATCGTTCCCATTGCCATCCGCCATCGTGTATGCCCTTTTGAATTAAGTTTAGATGCTTCCTTACATGCAGATGTCATCGTTGGAGATTACAATTATATCTTCGATCCTCGCGTATATTTAAAACGCTTCTTCATGGAAAAAGGAAACTACATTTTCTTAGTAGATGAAGCCCACAATTTAGTTGATCGTGCTAGAGAAATGTACAGTGCTGAACTTTTGAAATCAGATTTTCTACACATAAAAGCTCTCATCTCAAAAGATCGCAAAGTATTACAAAGTGCTATCTCCAAAGTAAACAAGGAACTTCTTCGTTTACGTCAACTTTGCGAGTCTCAACAACAAGACTTTCTAACACAGAAAGAACCCATTTTGATCATACGTCAATACCTTGTAAGTTTTATCGAACATATGGACGCATACTTACAAAGCGAACATAATGAAGAACACGATGAAGCTTTAAAAGATGTTTATTTTAAGGCAATCAACTTCAATAAAATCGCAGATTTTTATGATGAACATTTTGTAACGTGTCTACTGAAAAATGGAAATGATCTGTTATTACGTCAGTATTGTATGAATCCTCGCAATCCTCTTGTTGAAATCTTGCGCAAAGGAAGATCTACTATCTTCTTTTCAGCCACCCTATCTCCCATCGACTACTATCTAGATTTACTAGGTGGAAATGAGGAAACCAAACGCCTTTCTTTGCCTTCCCCTTTCCCCAAAGAACATGTGCAAGTGATGATTGCCAATCAAATCTCTACACGTTATCGAAACCGTGCTAGTTCATTATCGGATATCAGTGCTATGATCTTTGCATGCACGTCCTCAAAAAAAGGAAATTATATCGTCTTTTCTCCTAGTTATGCATATATGAAACAAATCGTAGAACAATTTCAAAACGATTACCCAGAGATAGACACCATCCTACAAAGTGGAGATATGGACGAAGAAGAACGAAACTCATTCCTAAAACAATTTGATCAACACGATCATTTGAAAGTCTACTTCTGCGTAGTGGGAGGTATGTTTTCAGAAGGCATCGATTTAAAGGGAGATAAACTCATAGGTGCCATTATTGTGGGTGTTGGACTTCCACAATTGAATCCATGGCAAGATTTAATAAAAGAACATTTTGATGAAACGAAACAAATGGGCTATGCCTATGCTTACCAATTCCCCGGTATGAACAAAGTTCTACAATCCGCTGGAAGAGTCATTCGCTCCTCTCAAGACAAAGGAATTATATTTCTTATCGATGAAAGATATACTTCCTATGCATATAAACATTTATTACCACAGCATTTAAGACAGTATACCTTGGTACATACACCCCAAGATGTAAAAGAAACTTGCGATCAGTTTTGGAAAGGAGAACTATGAGAAAGAAAATCCATCACATTCTAGATATCATAAGCATTGTTATTGGTATCCTTTGTATCTTATATTTCTTATATTTAAGCTTTGTTTATGGGTTCTTTGTAATCTCATTCTCTTGGATATTTCTTCTTGTAGGAAGTATTCTAACTGCTTATTCAGCTTATGAATTATATAAAAAACAATATATCCTTCATTTCTTTCCAATATGGATACAACGTTGTATCCTCACTTTGCTCACCTTTTCCATTTTGTTCTTTGTAAGTGTAGAAGGTTACATCCTTTATCAAGGACAACAACAAGATACAGCTTCTCAAAGCACTGCGATTGTATTAGGTGCACAACTTAATGGAAAAAGTATTTCTCGCTTATTGCGCTATCGATTGGATGCTGCTGTAGAGTTTGCGAATATAAACCCAAAGTCCTATATTATTGTGAGTGGAGGTAAAGGAGCAGGAGAAGAGATAAGTGAAGCAAGTGCAATGCGTACCTATCTTATAGAACATGGGGTAGCACAAGAACGCATCTTAGTAGAAGATAAGTCTACCAATACCCTTGAAAACATTCAGTATTCTACTCGCATCCTTGAACAACATGAAGAACTAAAAAACAATCAGGAAATAACGATTATATCGAATAGTTTCCATTTAGCAAGAGCAAAACTCATTGCACAACGTTCCGACGTTGCGAAAAAATGCTACACCTATCGCGCAAAAACAGATTTAGATTTAGCTCCTGTATTTTATGTTCGAGAATTCTTTGGCTTTTGTAAAGACTTCTTACTCCAATGAAATTGATATAAAAAAGAACCGACAATCACAAGGACACCCTCACTGATTATTGGTTCTTTTTCTTCTTATTCGCTTGCATTCACTAGTTAACACGTTTTTTCATCCTGCTAATACATCCAAATCCAAGCATTCGATTTATCATGCTGTTATGTTGGTCGTATTCTTTGAAACCTAAATACTCATATAGTCGCTTAGCCACCGTATTATTGGCATCCACATCTATAAAGCACTCTTTATCGCACAAATTTACACAAGCATATTCTATTAACTTTGACGCAATTCCCTTTCCTCGATAAGCTTCGCGTGTTGCCAAATAATCAATTCCAATATCCGTTTCATTCTCCAAGTTAGGTCTTCCTAAAATAAATTTCATCTCATGGTAGGTAATAACCCCCATTACCTTACCTAGCACATTGATACACTTTGACTTATCGAATTTTAAGCTACGTTCTTTCCCATTTGAAATCGTTAAGAAACCGATGATTTTCTTATCTATAACAGCGGCATAGGTCAAATTGAAATCAAATGCATCCATAAAGAAATCACTTAACGTTTTCTTATGTTTACTAATTCGATTATATACTGGGAAACAGTCTGTGTATACTTGGATAGCTTCAGCCTTTGCCTGATCATCCAAGTCAGTAAGTTTTATGATTGATAAATTTAGACCATCCATGGTTTTTCTCCTTTTCGTATTCCTACACTATTTCGTTCATATTCTTAATAAAATCTTGAAACCAATTTATTTCAAACTTTATTTTAGCAATTGATAAATCAAGCATTGCACATTGAAAAAAAGCAATCTCTTGTACGTTAGTAAGTGTAAAATCTTCCATTGCTCCGTTCTCTTTTAACGTTGATAGATAAGCATCGTCAAAACTAGATATAGCATTTGTTGCGGTCTTTACTTGTTCAAGTTTATGTACTTCATTTTCCAATTCCCTAATATAAGTTTCAAGTAATGACAAGCGTTTGTTTTTATCGACAAACCCCATAAACAGAAACTTCCCTAGCTCCATACTCTTCTCTTTATACGTCATAGGCTGTGAAATACTCTCTTGAAAATAAGACTTTCCTTCTTCCGTGATGCTATACACCTTTTTGTTCACACTGTTTTCCACATACTCGTTAAATTGAATTAGATTCTTATCCAATAGTTTTTTAATCGCTGCTTGTATGCTTCCAACACTACTACTGCTGATATTGGTAAGGTTAGTTTCGATTGCTTTTCTCATCTCATAAATAGTTGAAGGTTTCATCATGAGAAGTCCTAATATGATAATATCCATTTGAATCCCCTCTCTCTATAATACTATTAGTAATATATCTATTAGTATATATGAGCTAGCTGTAATTGTCAATGATATATATAAAACATTCCGTACTCCTATATTATCAGTACGATAAATCATAGTATGAATCACTACAAAAAAAGACGATACCTTCCTTTCATGGAGAGTATCGACCTTTTATAGTTTACTTTAAGAACTCTAAATAGCTTGTACCAATGGTACCCTCTGGCATAGCAACACCAAAGTTTTCCGCAATCGTTGCGCCGATCATCGCAAAACTATCACTCATTGGTAATAAACCATGTCCCTTCATAGATGGGGCATAAGCAATAAATGGTACCATTTCTTTGGTATGGTCACTTCCCTTATAGGTTGGATCATTCCCATGATCTGCCGTAATGATTAACAAATCATCTTCTTTTAATTTATCAAGCACATCACCAAGCAATACATCAAAGCGTTCTAATTCTTCACCATATCCAACTGGATTACGACGATGACCCCACAATGCATCAAAGTCTACTAAATTCACAAAGCAAAGTCCTTTGAAATCTTTATCCATCAATTCAATGGTTTGTTCCATACCATGTACACTGCTCTTTGATTTATGAGATTCACTAATGCCCTCTCCTACAAAGATATCATTGATTTTCCCAACACTAATAACCTCATATCCAGCATCCTTTAAAGCATTTAACGTTGTTTGTCCATAAGGTTTTAAGGCATAATCATGACGATTGCTTGTACGTTTAAACTCGCCTTTTTTCATACCTGTATAAGGACGAGCAATAACACGGCCTACAATCCACTCTGGACGCATTGTCAATTCACGTGCTATTTCACAATAACGATATAAATTATCAAGACCCATGACATCTTCATTTCCACAAATCTGTAATACAGAATCTGCAGAAGTATACACAATCATGTCTCCATTTTCAATTTCTTGTTGCGCCAGTTCATCTAAAATATCAGTTCCACTTGCGGATTTATTTCCAATGACACGACGTCCACAACGTGCTTCTAATTCATCGATCAATTCCTTAGGGAATCCTGTTTCTGTAAAGGTTTGAAATGGGGTTTCAATATGAAGTCCCATCATTTCCCAATGACCTGTCATAGTATCTTTACCAACACTAGCTTCTAACATCTTTGTATAATAGCCAAGTGGTTCAGGTTGTGCACTAACATGTTTTAATGGATGTAAATTGGCAAGACCTAACTTTTGTAAATTTGGTATTTTAAAGTTTGGCATATGTTCATCAATATGTCCTAATGTATCTGTTCCTTCATCATCATACTCTTTCGCATTTGGCATAGCGCCAACACCAAGGGAGTCTACAACAATGGTAAACACTCTTTTATATTTCATGGTTTTCTCCTATAGACGAGTTGCGCTTTCTAACGCAACTTCCATCATGTTGTTAAATGAAGTTTGGCGTTCTTCTGCTGTTGTTGCGGCATGTGTCACCAAAGAATCCGAAATTGTTAATAAGCAAGCTGCTTTTTTTCCTAATACAGCTGCATTGTGGAACAATGCATAACTTTCCATCTCTACACAAACACAATTATGTTTTGCGTAGAATTCATTATGTCCATCGACATTGCTTTCATGATAGAAAACATCACTAGAGTGAATGCGTGCAGTGGTTACATGTTTGTTAATAGCATTTGCACTTTCTTCAATTACTTTATTTAAATCAGCACTTGGATATTGAATATCTCCATCTACATCTGATTGTGCTTTAGCAAATGTGGATTCACTCCATGCACTATCTGCCAATACTAAATCAAACAGTTCCAATGTATCCGTATATGCTCCAGCACTTCCAATACGAATAATATTTTCTACTCCATAAAATGCATATAATTCATATGAGTAAATTCCAATACTTGGCATTCCCATACCAGATCCCATAACGGATATCTGATGTCCCTTATACGTTCCTGTGTATCCAAACATATTACGTACAGTATTAAATTGTACAGGATTTTCTAAATACGTTTCAGCAATAAATTTTGCACGTAGTGGATCCCCTGGCATTAAAACTGTTTTTGCGATATCTCCTTTATTTGCGGCATTGTGTGGTGTTGACATAGTAATTCCTCCTTTATAGTAGTATGTACAAGGAAGCATTCGTAAACAAACGAAATACTTGCACTTTTTACATCTTTATCATACACTATGTATAAGAAATAAAAAAAGGACATTTGTCCTCTTTTTGATAAGAAGGTACAGAAAATGACAATTCCAAAACATATCCAAGAAGTGTTTCCAAAACAACACCAAGCATTCCTTACAACTTTTTTCCAACATTGCCCTACGCCTATCCTAGAACGTATCCTAATACAGCACTTTCCAAAGCACTATTCGCTCATTGACGCAAGTGATGATAATACGTATGTGTTTATCTTGTTAAGCGGAAAATTACAAGCCATTGAAGAACGTGTTGTTAATATTCCCTACCAGTTTTTAGAAGTGACTCCCCTTGATATCGTTGGAGATTATGAAGTGTTTTCTCATACACAAGGACATTATGTTACATTAAAAACCACCATGCCTTCCACATGTCTACAAATCCGTTCTAATGATTATTTAGCTTGGATGCGACAAGATGTTCATGCTCTTTTTCTTCGTACGCAAATGCTTGTACAAGTACTCTCTACGCAAACCCAACAACAACGTCAGTTTCTATTTATGGATACTACTCAAAGACTTGCCATTTTTCTCGTGGATAAAGCCAAACAACAAAGTCTTCCTTTTCGTTTGGTCGAAACCAGAGAACAGATCGCCTCTCACATTGGATGTAGTGTTCGTCAACTCAATCGTATTATAAAAGAACTACAAGAACAAACTATATGTTCTCTACATCATGGAAAACTTATCGTTTCCAAACATGGTTTACAATTACTAGAAGAAAAAGCAGATCATGAGATTTAATACCTCAACATCTGCTTTATTTCATTTATAGAATCAACAACTGGAAATCCTGTGGTAAGCAATTTATCTTTATGCTCATGACCATTCGCAATCAAAATACAATGACATCCAGCCCCTTTCGCAACTTCACTATCATGTACACTATCTCCAATAAAGACAACTTCTTCTTTATCAAATTTCATAACCTCTACAAATTCTTTCGCTAATTCTGCCTTAGAGTGAGCATGAATATTATCTAACCCACATATTCGATCAAAATAAGGTGCGATATCATATACCGCAATTTGTTCTCTTAAGAATTCTAAATTGGATGCGGATAGCACATATTGATGAATACCAAGTTCTTTCCCATAAGCAAGTACTTCTCTTACGCCTTCATGAAGGTGACAGTGTAAACTATGTGGTTGATAATAGTTCATATATTCTTGTGCTAATTCACTAAAAGGGGTATTTTCAAAATCAAATCCTACTTTTTTATAATATTCAATTACAGGGAATTGAAAATAACGACGATATTCTTCTTTATCAAGAACGAGTGGAAGTTTTTCTTTTTTCAACAAAACATTTAACGCATCCATACTTACATCGATATCATCTAATAATGTTCCATTCCAATCCCAAATTACATGTTTTATTTGCATGATATACCTCCATCTATTACGAGATATTATAACGGATATCTCTACGATTGCAAGTATATGCACTTTTTTATGATATATGAATTATTTTATTCGTTTGTTTAATGGCATCCTTTGCAGCTACCACAAGCACAACTACAAGCATGACCTTTACGCTTTTTCAGCATGTATCTAGCTATTACACCGATACCAATCAGTAGTAATACTCCTATTATAATCGTAGACATCGTATGTCCTCCTTTATTTTGTTTGCACCGCTAATGTACTCGATGCTTTTTCTTGATATGGTTTACGTATTAGTAAATATAGAAGTCCTATCGCTAAGATAAGCGCAACAAGTGTCCATAAACCAAATCCTTGACCTGTAAAGAACAATCCAAATTGATAAACAATCAATGCGATTACATACGCAAATACACATAGATACCCAATAGCAAATACCGTCCATAACCCATTGTTCATTTCTCTTTTGATAGCACCCATTGCCGCAAAACATGGAGCACACAATAGATTAAAGATTAAGAAACTAAATGCGGATAGAGTTGTAAAGTGAACAGCAATTGCGGATAAACCACCATATGCGCCGCTCTCTACTAATTCTAATGCATCTCCACTCACTCCAAATAAAACACCAAATACACCCACAACTTCTTCTTTTGCGACTAGACCCATAATGGTCGCAACACTGGATTGCCAATTTCCAAATCCAAGTGGCGCAAACAATGGAGCAATCCAATTTCCTAGTACTGCTAGAATACTGTGATCCATATCTTCTACCATGAGCAAGCTTCCATTCACAAACCCAAAGCCTGATAAAAACCAAATCATAACACTCGCTAGTAAAATAACAGTACCAGCACGTCGAATAAAGGACCATCCTCTCTCCCACGTACTACGTAAGATGTTGCTTGCTACTGGTCTATGATAACTTGGTAGTTCCATTACAAAGGGTGCAGGATCTCCTTGAAACATTCTTGTTTTCTTTAATAAAATTCCAGAAATGATAATAGCAAATACACCTATGAAATACGCCGAAGGCGCAACCCACCAAGCACCCGCAAATAACGCTCCTGCAATCAATCCAACAATTGGCATCTTCGCACCACATGGTACAAATGATGTCGTCATAATGGTCATCCTACGATCTCTTTCTTGTTCAATCGTACGAGATGCCATAATCCCTGGAACACTACATCCAGAACCAATGAGCATCGGAATAAAGCTTTTTCCAGATAACCCAAAACGACGAAAGATACGATCCATTATAAAGGCAACACGAGACATATAACCACAATCTTCTAATAAGGATAGCATCAAGAATAGAAGAAGCATCTGTGGCACAAAGCCTAACACTGCACCCACTCCGTTTACAATTCCATCACTGATCAAAGACAATAGCCATAGCTCTACGTTCATGGAAGAAAGAAAGTCATGAACAGCAGGAACAATCCACTCTCCAAATAAGACATCATTGGTAAAGTCCGTTAATGTAGCACCTAGTGTTGTGATTGAAATATAGTATATAACAATCATAACACATGCAAAGATTGGAAGTGCTAGTATACGATTGGTCACAATGCGGTCAATCTTATCCGACATTCTTAAGTTATCTTTTGTGAGTGCTCTCTTCATAACTTTATCTATCATACTTCCGATATATGCATAACGTTGATTGGTCACAATGCTTTCAGCATCATCTTCCATTTCTTCAACACATTGCACTATATGTGTCTCGATGTGTTCTAAAATTTCTGGTTTCAGTTGTAAGGACTCTCTTACTTTTTCATCACGTTCTAATAACTTAACCGCATACCAACGCAACATTCTTTGTGGAACATTTCCTTCCAATGATTCTTCAATGTGCGCGATGGCATGTTCCAAGGCTCCATTAAAGAAGCATGGAACTGGTGCACTGTATGCACTGGTTGCTTCATCAATCGCACATTTTGCCGCATCCATGATGCCTTCTCCTTTTAATGCGGACATTTCTACAACTTTACAATGTAGTTCATGTTGTAATTTTTCTAAATGTATACGATCTCCTCGTTTCTTAACGACATCCATCATATTGATTGCGACAACAACAGGAATACCAAGTTCAATCAGTTGTGTTGTTAAATATAAATTACGTTCAATGTTACTACCATCCAAAATA
>JAVWJF010000069.1:9821-10410 GCA_036639195.1 Longicatena sp. | reverse complement strand
GAGTAAAATTGCCATGGAAATGATCAAAGATATTAATAAAGATACTGTTGATTTTATTGATAACTATGATGGTGAAGAACGTGAGCCAGCAGTAATGCCATCTCGTTTTCCAAATCTTTTAGTGAATGGATCTGTGGGTATTGCGGTTGGTATGGCAACAAACATTCCTCCACATAATTTATCAGAGACAATTGATGCTGCACTTGCGGTAATGGATAATCCCGAAATTTCTATTATGGAATTGATGGAAAACTATATTATGGGTCCAGACTTTCCAACAGGTGGTATCATTTTAGGTAGATCTGGTATACGTCAAGCATTTGAAACAGGGCGTGGATCTGTACTTATAAGATGTAAACATCATATAGAAGAAATGGATAATGGTAAGACTAGAATTGTTGTTACTGAAGTTCCATATCAAGTAAATAAAGCAAACCTTATTACTAAGATTGCAGATTTAGTAAGAGATAAACAAATCGATGGTATTACATACCTAAATGATGAATCTAATCGTGAAGGAATTCGTATTGTAATTGAATTAAGAAAAGATGTTCAAGTAGATGTTATCTTAAATCAATTATTTAGAATG
>JAVWJF010000069.1:0-9811 GCA_036639195.1 Longicatena sp. | reverse complement strand
TTCAAACTTCATTTGGTGTAAATATGCTTGCCTTGCATGATCGTGCACCAAAACAAATGGGATTGAAAGAGATGCTTCAATATTACATTGATCATCAAATTGAAGTAACAGTAAGAAGAACAAAGTTTGAACTTAAAAAAGCAGAAGATCGTGCTCATATATTAGAAGGTTTACGTATTGCGTTAGATCACATTGATGAAATTATTCATATTATTCGTTCTAGTGAAACTGATGCAATCGCTAAATCACGTTTAATGGAAGAGTATAAGTTATCTGAAATTCAAGCAAATGCAATCCTAGAAATGAGATTGCGTAGATTAACTGGATTAGAGAGAGATAAAATTGAGAATGAGTATAATGAGTTAATGACGCTTATCCTTGATTTAAGAGATATTCTAGCTAATCATGACCGAGTTCTACAAATTATTCGTGATGAATTAAGCGAAGTGAAAAATAGATTTGGTGATGAAAGACGTACAGAAATTAGTGAAGCTGATTTTGGTATGGATGATGAAGATTTAATCCCAGTAGAAGATATCGTTATTACTATGACAACAAATGGTTATATTAAACGTATTCCTACAGATACTTATCGTACACAAAACCGTGGAGGTAGAGGAATTAAAGGAATGACAACAAACGAGGATGATATCGTAGAAATGCTCGTTCCAATGTCTACACATGATTTCTTATTGTTGTTTACGAATGTTGGTAAAGTATATCGTATTAAGGGATATAGAATTCCAAATGCTTCAAGAACAGCGAAGGGACTTCCAGTAGTCAATCTATTGAATTTGGATAAAGAAGAGAAAGTAAAAGCACTTGTTCCTGTTAAACAAGAGAGTGAATCAGAATATTTGATGTTCGTTACTAAAAATGGTTTAGTAAAACGTGTTGCATCTTCAGAATTTGATTCTATTCGTCAAAATGGAAAAATTGCAATTACACTTCGTGAAGATGATGAATTAGTAGGTGTGAAAGAAACTACTGGTGATGATGAAATTATCATTGCTGGTTCAAATGGTAAAGCCGTAAGATTCCATGAAGAAGGTGTTCGTCCGATGGGAAGAACAGCTAGTGGAGTTAAAGGATTTAATGTAGATGGTGCTATCGTTGTTGGTATTGCGACATCAAGAGATGGATCATACTTATTATCTGTTAGTGAGAATGGATATGGTAAGAGAACACCGATTGATGAATATCGATTAACAACACGTGGAGCAAAAGGTGTTAAGACTATCAATATTACTCCAAAAACAGGAGAACTTGTATCTGTTCGTGCAGTAACTGGTGAAGAAGATGCGATGATTGTGACAAACACTGGAATTATCATACGTATTGCTGTTGATAAGATTGGTATTTATAGCAGAAATACGCAAGGTGTTAAGTTAATTAATGTTGGTGATGAAGAATCTGTAGCTAAGGTTGCAATCGTTGAAAAAGAAGAAATTGAAGATGAAGTTCCAGTTGTAGAAAATACAGCCGAAGAAACTGTTGTAGATGAAGCAAAAGAAGAAATCATTGACAACAAAGATGAAGAATGATATAAAATAGTAAATCGTTGAAAAGGATAAGTAATATTGTTTCTATTTATAGAGAGATAACAGATGGTGGAAGTTATCAATAGAATAATATGAAATCAACCTTGGAGTGAATGTATGAATTGAGTAATGCATTCCGGTAGACCCGTTATCGCTTAGAGATAGTTTATGAATTTATTATTCATAAATTAAAAAGGGTGGCAACACGAGGTATCGTCCCTTTATGGACAATACCTCTTTTTTATTTCTTTGGAGGAAAATAACATGCTAGATATGAAATTTTTGAGAGAAAATCCTGAAATTGTAAAAGAGAATATGAAGAAGAAGTTCCAGGATAAGAAATTACCTTTGGTAGATGAAGTAATTGCTCTTGATGTTGAAAATCGTTCATTAAAACAAAAAGGTGATGATTTAAGACAACAACGCAATACTTTAAGTAAAGAAATTGGTGCTCTTATGGCAAAAGGTCAAAAAGATGAGGCACAAGCTATAAAAGAAAAAGTTCAAGCTATGGCTGATGAAATGAAGTTAACCGAAGAAAAAGAGTCGGAATTAACTTCTAAAATAAAGAACATTATGATGCAGATTCCAAATATCATAGATGATAGTGTTCCTATTGGAAAAGATGATAGTGAAAATGTGGAACTAGAGAAGTTTGGAGAGCCTGTTGTTCCTTCTTTTGAAATTCCATATCATACCGATATTATGGAACGTTTTGATGGAATTGACCTAGATGGAGCTAGAAAAGTTGCGGGAAACGGCTTTTATTACTTAATGGGTGATATTGCTAGAATTCATTCTGCAGTTATTTCTTATGCTCGTGACTTTATGATCAATAGAGGATTCACTTATGTAATTCCACCTTTCATGATTCGTAGTGATGTAGTTACCGGAGTTATGAGTTTTGCGGAAATGGAAGGAATGATGTATAAAATTGAGGGAGAAGATTTATATTTGATTGGTACTAGTGAACATTCTATGATTGGAAAGTTTATTGATACAATTTTAGACGAAAAGAAACTTCCATATACTTATACAAGCTATTCTCCATGTTTCCGTAAGGAAAAAGGAGCACATGGTATTGAAGAGCGCGGTGTATACCGTATTCATCAATTTGAAAAACAAGAAATGATTGTTGTATGTAAACCAGAAGAAAGTAAAGAGTGGTTTACAAAATTATATACAAATACAATTGATTTATTTAGAAGTTTAGATATTCCAGTTCGTGCTTTAGAATGTTGTTCTGGTGATCTTGCGGATTTAAAATGTAAATCAGTTGATGTTGAAGCATGGAGCCCACGTCAACAAAAATATTTCGAAGTTGGAAGTTGTTCAAATTTAACTGATGCTCAAGCAAGAAGATTAGGAATTCGTGTAAAAGGTGAAGACGGAAAATATTTTGCGCACACATTAAACAACACAGTTGTTGCTCCACCAAGAATGTTGATTGCATTTTTAGAAAATAATTTAAATGAAGATGGAAGTGTGAATATTCCTGAGGTTTTACAACCATATATGGGTGGAACAAAAATTTTAATGCCAAAACAGTAAAAAATGATGAAATTCATCATTTTTTTTAATTTCAGACACTTATTTTAGTTCAGTGCATATGTTGAAAATATCCTTTATTTATCATGTTTTATGTCTATTTTATATAAAAATAGTGTTTTCTAATTTGCAATGAGAAATAAAAAGACAGATAATTACTAATCTCAAAGCATTTCACGAAACTGTTTTTTCTAACTTTTGAAATGTTTCACGTGAAACATTTTGAGTTATCAGGTTCTTCAGGAAACAGTTGAAAAAATTATAATCTATGTTATAATATAAAAGCTACTACAATGGTATCTACTGAATTAGGTCAGATTGGGAACGAAGCAGCCTTAAGGGAGCTCTATCATGTGTGGTAGCTTTTATTATATTCGGAGGTAAATCTTGTGGATAAACGATTTATGTTAGATGCAATCAAAGAAGCAAATAAAGCATTGGCCATAGATGAAGTTCCTATTGGTTGTGTGATTGTAAAAGATGACAAGATAATTGCAAGAGGATATAATCTAAGAGAAAAGAAACAACAATCGATTGCTCACGCAGAAATTATAACTATACAAAAGGCTTGTAAGAAAGTTGGATCATGGAGATTAGAAGACTGTACATTATATGTTACTTTAGAACCATGCCCAATGTGCAGTGGTGCTATTTTACAATCAAGAATTAAGAGGGTTGTATTTGGTGCTAAGGATCCAAAAGGTGGATGTATGGGAAGTTGTATGAATATGTATGATATCAAAGGATTCAATCATTATCCTGAAATAACGAGTGGTATTATGGAAGAAGAATGTGGGCTGATGCTTACTAATTTTTTCAAAGAAAAGCGTAAGAAAAACAGATAACAAATACTTCTTTAAGTGAAAGTATTTGTTTTTTTATTATGAAAGCATGATATAATTATCAATAGAGAAAGTAGGTGTCATATGGGATATAAAGCACTTTATCGTACATATCGACCTAATAGTTTTGAAGAAGTAGCAGGACAAAAACATGTTGTTCAAACTCTTCAAAATGCAGTTGAACAGAACAAAATTGCTCATGCATATTTATTTAGCGGGCCTAGAGGTACTGGTAAAACTTCAATTGCAAAGATATTTGCGAAGACTATAAATTGTGAAAATGAGGAAGTTAAACCTTGTTTGAAATGTGATAACTGTCTATCTGTACAAGAAGGATCACATCCAGACATTATTGAAATAGATGCGGCTAGTAACAATGGTGTTGAAGAAGTACGTACGCTGATAGAGAAAGTTAAATATGCTCCTTTAAAGGGTAAATATAAAGTTTATATTATTGATGAGGTTCATATGATGTCAACAGGTGCATTCAATGCTCTATTAAAAACTATCGAAGAACCTCCAGCACATGTAATCTTCATTTTAGCGACAACTGAGCCACATAAGGTATTACCAACAATTATATCTAGATGTCAAAGATTCGATTTTACAAAAGTTTCTAGACCAGAAATAGTTGAGCGTATACATACTGTATTAAAGGCAGAGAATATACAATGTGATGAGGATGTTATTAAATTGATTGCACAGTTAGCTGATGGGGGATTAAGAGATGCTCTATCTATACTTGATCAATGTATTGCATATGCAAAAGACCATGTAGAACTTCACCATATCAATGAAATTTATGGAATAACTACTGTGCAAGAAAAACTAGAACTATTCCATAGTATATTTAATAAAGAGCCAGTAGTATTACTTAATAAAGTTGATGATTTCATTGAAAAAGGCGTTGATATAAAGCGGTTAACAGAGGATTTAATCGAACTATTAAAAGAATCTATCATATTTGAATATACTAAAGATGCTAGCTTGTTGCATGATTTAAGTAACGAAGAAGCCTCTATGATTATAAAGGGTTGTACTATAAAAACTCGATTTAAAATGATAGATTTACTGATGGGAGCCTATGATAAATATAGATTTGCAGCTAATGTGGGTTCGTATTTTGAAGTGTGTCTTCTAGAGATGTTAGATGTAAGTACTACAAATACAACTGAAAAAGTTGTAGCAGAGCCTGTTATTACAAAAAAGGAACCTGTCAAAGAGATTCCGCAACCTCAAAATGTTTCACGTGAAACATTTGAGGCTACTGATACTACAGAAGAAGTAGATATTCCAATGATTATCGAAGAAGTTAAGCCAGTTCCTGTAGCTCAGGCGGTAAAACAGGAAAGTAAACCAGCTTCAGAAGTAATCCCAAGTACATCAAAAATTACGAAATCATTAGATAATGATTTTGTGCTTGGACTATTAGTTGGCGCAACAAAGCCTGAAAAAGCATACGATATGGACAAATTTAGCACGATATCGGACTATCTAGTGGATTTAAAGTGGGCTAGATTTGCAAGCTTATTAAGAAATGCTACGATCGTAGGTAGTGGAAATAACTACATTGTTATTGGTGTAGATAGTAAAGCAGAAGCAAACGAAATCAATGAAGTAGATAGTAATAATGAATTTCAAGAGTTTATCGTTGAATTACTTGGAAAGAACAAAAAAATATTTGGTATTTCAAAAGCACAACAAAATGTTGTTATTCAAGAATTCAAAGATAGAATGATCAATGGAACATTACCTGAACCATTGAAAATAGAAGATGTAGCAGTTGAAGATAAGACGGTTGTAGAACCAACGCAAGAAGAAACAATATTAAGTCTCTTCGGAGAAGAAAACATAACTATTACGGAGGAATAAAATTATGAATATGCAAGCATTATTAAAACAAGCGCAGAAAATGCAGAAAGATATGGCAGAAAAAGAACAAGAACTAAGTAGCAAGACTTATGAAACTAGCATGGGCGGAGGAGCTGTGAAGGTTGTTGTAAAAGGTGATTTTACTGTTGAATCTATACAGATCAATGAGGACTTACTTGAAAAAGATAGTAAAGAGGATTTAGAAGATATGTTAATCTCAGCATTCAATGAAGTTCTTGCAAAGGCAAACGAAGATAAAGAAAAAACAATGAATGCAATTACTGGTGGAATTAAGATGCCTGGAGGCTTCTAAATGTATCCAAAGAAGTTTGAATCATTAGTAGAAGCTTATCGTCGCTTACCTGGTGTAGGATTAAAAACTGCAGAACGTTATGCTTTTGAGTCAATTGAATGGAGCGGAGAAACTATTACAGAATTCATCGATGCTCTAGTCAATGTGAAAGATGGTATAAGAAAATGCGATATTTGCGGTAACCTAGCGGAAGATGAACTTTGTGATATATGCAAGGATTCATCTAGAAATACAGGTATGATTTGTGTAGTGCAGAGCGCTAAAGATGTTATTGCGATGGAAAAGATGCGTGAGTACTCCGGTGTATATCATGTCCTAAACGGAGTTATTTCAACATCGAAAGGGATCCTTCCTGAAGATATCAATATCGAAAGTTTATTAAATCGTATTGATGAACATACATCAGAAGTTATTATCGCAACTAATCCAACAGTTGAAGGAGAAACAACGGCTTTGTATTTATCAAAGCTTCTTGAAAAATATGAAGTAAACGTTACAAGAATAGCACATGGTTTACCAATGGGAGGGCATTTGGATTACGCAGATGAACTAACATTAATCAAAGCATTCGAAGGTAGAAAAAAAATGTAGAAGTATGAATTTCATACTTCTTTTTGTTTGATGGAGCATATCATGGTACAATATACATATAGAAAAGAGGGATATGAATGGCATCAATAGCATATGTAACAGATAAAAATATGATTGAGTTTCATCGCTTAAATGGAAACCATTCTATCAACTTTTGGAAACCAAGTAATGCAAAGAAAATAAGTTCACTTAATGCTGGAGATTTACTTTTCTTTCTAGCAAAAGGTAGTGAAATGGGAAGTAAAAAGGAAAAGGGATTGATAGGGTATGGAAAGTTTAAAAAGAGTTATACCTTATCCTTTTCACAGATGTGGACAAAGTATGGCACACAAAATGGTTATCCCACAAAAGATGCATTACAAGAAGCGATAATGAAAGTCACAAAGAATCATAAAATACCAGATTATTTAAACTGTCTATTATTGGAAGAAGTTGTGTTCTTCCAATACCCTGTATACCTAAGTGAAATAGGAATGGAAATTTCGAATAAAATAGAAAGTTATATTTATATCGATAAAGAAGATATGTTAAATACTAGTAAGATTTTAAAAGTAGCAGAAAACTTTGGAGTAGATATGTGGTCAAATTTATTCCAAGAACAAAAAGAAGTTACGTTTATGAAAGATGCGCAAATTCAAACGATACAAAACATCTATGAAAAGATTCGTTCTAGTTACTATAGTAGCTATGATGAGTCAAGACTATATAAGTATATACAAATTTGTATGAAGGATAATTCAAATACAAGAACAATAAGTGATGCTAAAAGTGAGTATATACAAATAGAAGATAGTATTATAAAAATCTATCTTCCATGCATTGTAAATTCAAATGATTTTCAAAAGAAACTTCAGTATGTATTAGGACATTATATGTTATATCATGGTTATTTAGAAAAGAGTATGTATGGGAACGAAATAATCGCAATCATATTATTTAATCAAGAGATTTCACATGAAACAAAAGAAGTATTAGACGCTATGCATATACGATATGAAATAAGGCTAGTCGATTTAGACTAGCCTTAAAATTATCAAACTATGGACAATAATCATCACAGGAACACTGATGTAGAATAATGGTTTTCTTATTTTATGACGAAAAACAATCATTCCTAAAAGAGTACCTAAGGATCCAAGAAGCAAAGAACAAGACAATAACATTTTTTCTGATATTCTCATTCCTTTATGAATTGCTTTCCATTTATCTATTCCCATCATAGTAAAGGTTATGATATTCCATACGATTAGGAACATCATCATAATAGTTGATCAAGTGCACGCTTGATTTTAGAATCACAATTCTGTGTATATGTAACTCCAATAAAATCAAGAATCGTTTGAAATTCTTTTAAACCATCATGATCTTTTTTATATTCGTATTCTATTTCATAATCAACGTTATTTCCATAATGATTCTTATCAAAACAGATTTCTGCATATTCCGTAATTATCATAGCACGATAGGTGGTAAGACTTGTTAGTACATGAAAAGGACCACTTAATTCATACTTATTTAATAGGGATATAATTTCCTCTGAAGATAGAGCCTTTGTGCTGTTTTCTGGCACCTTGCACTCATACTCCAACAAATCATTTCCCTTATGCATTTTCAAAGTAAAGATACAAGTGTCATCGATTTCTCGAATACGCATAGCACCCTTTTTTGATCGTATTTGCATATCTTTTGTATCATAATAGGTATTTACTTGTTTCTTAAATTTCAAGCTTGGATATCTAGAAGTAAGTTTTTCAAACTGGTTCTCATTTAAAAGAACTTTGTATTCTAATTCAATATTCTCATTCATCTTTCATCACCCTTTAAGATATGATACAATAGGTACATGATAAAAGGAAGTGATTTTGCGATGAATTATTCCATAGTGGCAAAAAAAGATGAGAAATCTTATGAAATTGAGAATATCGTAAAAGAACGCTTGAACGCAGAGGGTTGGGTTTATGATAAAGAAAATCCAAAACTAGTGATTTGTGTAGGTGGAGATGGAACACTTCTTTATGCGGTGCATCAATATTTACGTTGTATAAATGAGATTCATTTTATAGGTGTGCATACAGGAACGCTAGGATTCTTTACCGATTATACAGAATCACAAATCGAAGACTTTATCCAAGATTTGCTTCACAAACAACATGTTACATTTGAATCAAAGTTGTTGAGGATCCAATTGGATAATGTAAAAGAGCCTTTTTATGCATTAAATGAAATGCGTATAGAAAATATTATAAAATCACAAAGAGTGGATGTATATATTGATGATGAGTTCTTTGAGACATGTCGAGGTTCGGGAGTTTGTTTATCTACGCAAGCAGGTTCTACTGCATACAATAGAAGCTTGGATGGTGCCGTGATTGATAGTGGATTATCCTTATTACAATTAGCAGAAATCACCCCAATACAGCACTCAAAACACCGCTCATTAGCAAATCCATATGTTATGATGGATAATCGTGTAATAAAAATGCGCAGTGATACATTTGATACCGCAGTATTATGTTATGATCATTTGAATTTCTCGTTAGAGAATACACAAGAGATTGTTTGTGAAATGTCTACTCTAAAAGTAAAGTTTGCACGTTATAAAGAATATAGTTATCTAAAGAGATTAAAAAATTTATATTAAAAAAGGAACGAAAGTTCCTTTTTATGTGAATTCATTTGCTTTATTTTTCGCACTAGCATTCATTATGATTCCAAACGCAACCATATAAGATAACATAGAAGAACCACCGTAAGAAATCAAAGGAAGTGTAATTCCTGTAATAGGAATAAGTCCAACAATCATACCAATGTTTTGTATCTGTTGATAGAGTAGCATACCCAATATCCCGCAGATGAGATACTTCTCAAACATATTTTTACAATTGGCCGCAATCCTACATAAATAAATATCTAGCATTAAACAAAGAAATAGAATAACAAGACATCCAATAAGACCCCAGCTTTGTCCAACAATCGCGAATATAAAATCAGTGTGTGATTCAGGAATAGAAACTAAACTCATTCCGGCACCATGTCCTGTAAGCCCAGCGGAACCCATTACCATAAGCGAAGTATACAATTGCATACCATCTCCACTAATATCA
>JAVWJF010000068.1:6753-10478 GCA_036639195.1 Longicatena sp. | reverse complement strand
TTCAATGTTTCGTTCTTCCACTCTAACACTAACTTTTCTAACTGTGCTTTTTCTTTTGTAGTTTCTATGTTACGTTGTATAGCATATGCCATTTCCGTTAATGCATCACAAAGTTCTTCCATTTCAAGACTTGTTCCAGATACTTGTGATAAATCATACTCTCCTTCTTTTACTCGCTGTATATTCTTTAGTAAAAGCTCGATTGGACGCGTAAAGGAAGTTGTTATCTGTCTAGAATGATGAAGGAGCCAAAATAACAATAATCCTAAGAGTAAAAAAGATGTAACAATCGATGTTTTCTTGATTAATTTGAGATTATCTAGTTGAGCATTCACTGCTTTCGTTATAAGATTGTAGTAATCTCCAGATGTTTTTTCGATCAAAACTTCAGTTCTTAAGAACTCATTGTATAAATTTGTATAGTTCTCTTTATCCTTACCATAGGATGCAACTAGTTTTTGTTGTATCGCTTGATAATTATCAAGCATATTTTCCAGCATAATAATTCTAAAGTAATCATCTGATAATGCTGCTTTCTTTAATACTTGCATATCTTCTTTTGCCTTTACGATATGTTTTTCATACTTACTTAGTGTATCCTTATTTTCTGTATAAAGAAAATCCTTCACATAGGAGTTTGCTGTATCAACATTCTCATAAAATGAACTTAAGCTTTTTAGTGACACAACCGTTTCATTATACTTATCGACTGATATCGTGTTGATTACATTGAATAACACGATACAGCAAACGATCACCATAATCATAATCGTATTCGATTTATGTATTCTTTCCTTGAAGGTTCTGTTTTTCCTTATCTTGCTATTTATCATAATCATCTATATTATCCTTTGTAACCATTGTTAAAGTTGGTGATAAGGTTTTCTGTGAAGGTTCTGTGCCTTCTCTAAGATATTTCATTAACATTTGAACACTTTGAAATCCATAATCATAAAAGGAAGTGGCAATGGTACCATCTATTTTATTATTGCGTATCATCGCAAGCGTAGACTCCATGTCATCTACTCCGAAAATCATCATTTTCTCTTTACGCCCCTTTGCTTGTGCCATATCCGCACAAGATTCAGCTGATTCAGCAGCAAAGTTAATTGCGACATTAATTTCAGGATTTTTTTGTAGTACCCTTTCCCATTCTGATTTGGCTCTCACTTGATCAGATTTCGATTCACTGATATTGATAATTTCATATCCTCCTGGATGTAAAGCAAATACCTTTTCAACTTCCTCTATTTGCTGTTGTGCTATATTAAAACTCTTTTCTGCTACTTGAATAGCAATCTTCAAAGGCTCATTTTTTGCGAACTTTTTTTCTACTTCGTTTAATAATAATTCTGCTTGTTTATGAAAGTCCTTCCCCATATAAGCAAATCTATTAGCATCTGGAATATCGCTATCTACAAGGAAAACTGGAATATTATTATTATGAGCTTGTTCCATTAATTCGGTAGAGATTACACCTTGTGTAACTATGGCATCTGCTTCTTGTAAAATTCCTGTTCCAATTACATTTTCCATTTCCTGTGTATCAATCACAGATGGACCAATCCAATCACACTTTGCATTGTATATTTCACATGCTTCATCAAATCCTTTTTTTGCTTTTAACCAAATGGTATGTTCCTTAAGTGGAGTCGCAAAAAGTATGTATGTGAAATCATTATTTTCTTCTTTTTCCATGCCACATCCACATAGGAATAGCAAACAACAAAGTATCCATATTTTTTTCATACATTACCTCCACTTAACAATCATATTCTTTAAAAAGGAAGAGACACCCTTCCCTTAATTGCCTTAACTTCTAATACCATACTTCTCTAGATTTCCCTTAAAGAAGGAAAACTCTCTTTTTTTCGTTTCAACTAACACATAAACTCCAACATGTTTCGTAGATATGTGAATCTTATTTTGCTTCTTACTATATCTGCACTTAGACAAATTACCTTTACCATCTGCGTAGAATATGGATATGTTTTTATTTTTCATATCTTCTGTAAGCTCATACTCTATAGGTATAGGCTTCTTTGTCTGTGAAAAAACTATTTCTATTGCCTTATACTCTTCGTTTTCAAATTTAGGAAAGTAAAGCTTCGCTACTGACCAGTGTTTTGGCAGCTCTCTTATAATATATTGCATAGTAAACCTCCATTTATACCATGCATTATAAAATTAAACCATTAGCAATATTTTAAACTTTTTTGTATTATTTCATCTTCTATACTCATGTTTTATGTACAAATGTATAGCTATTTAGACATTTTGTTTTTTTTGCAATTTGTCTTTTTTTATTTCTTTTTGCTTTTGTAAATGTATAAAACTGGTTTTTTGTCTACGTATCAAAACGTATAATTTTACATACACTTTGATGTTTAGAAAAAGGATTCTTTTCGCTCGATTGAAATGGATGAAAAAAAGACATATCCCCCAAAATATAATATGTCTAAATCACCATACAATCGTATGGCACAAGTATAGCAGATTTTATTTTGATTAGCAATCAAGTATGCTCGACTTGCATATTTATTTCTAAACCGGAACTTACTTTGTCACTTTACCTTTATTTCTAAACAATGCGTTGATTTTTTCTTGAATAAGATTCGGATCATAGCCTGCATTTTTTAACTTCGCAATACGTTCTTGCCCATTCCCCCAATTTCCAATCCCTCTGAAGATTTCTAAAGCAATTTGATCTGTTGATTTTTTTTGTCCTCCAGGAATATGCGGATCACTATCAATCCCAGTATCATTGGTCCAACCAGTTCCATTGTTCAACAAATAAGGATACTTCGCGCCTTCTTCAACTCTTGTAATTCTTCCTTCCCAATCTCCTTTATATACTCTTCCCCCCATACTAGAAGTGGAAAGAGTATTCGTACATACATACGTACCAATCTTGTATTTTGTCTTTGTTGGTTTCGTATATAAGTCTTTATATACGTTTGGTCGGAAAGCGCCTAACATTCCACTATAAGAGAAGGTTGCTTCATTAAATGCTCCCGCAAATCCTCCTTGATTCTGTCCTAAAAAAACTCCTGTACCATCTCCATTATCTGCCATAAATATAGCGATATGACTATAAGGAGTTTTGGGTGCTTCTTTAAACACCACAATATCCCCTTTTTGTAGTGTTGTCACAACATCACAAGATGTTAACATACCGTTGATATTACGATTGTTCCAAATATCTTTTACATACCCAGTGGATGTACAAAAAGAATAGGGATAACCTAACCACTTCATATAATATGCATACCCATCCCAACATTGTGCACCATAAAATCCATCCATATCTTTTCGCACACCTAGCACTTCTTTTTTAAAATCCGTTGGAGTCTTCATCAAATCTTCCTTTCCTAACACGTTCTATCTCTTACATTACAATATGTATAAAACTCATATCCTTGTAGTATAAACACATAGAATGAACATAGGAGTGAGGCGTAATTCATCTTTTTCTAAACTATGGTGATATTTCAATTTAATTGAAGTTAATTAATCATATAAAAAAGCCCCACAACAGGGCTTCTATAATATTCTGGCGCACCCGACAGGAGTTGAACCTGCAACCGTCAGAATCGGAATCTGATACTCTATCCAATTGAGCTACGGGCACATGCACGAACATTATAACATATCCAACATGTGCTCGCTATATGCATTTCATAATTTATCGAACTCAAATTTATTTACAACTTAATCCACTTGTT
>JAVWJF010000068.1:6480-6743 GCA_036639195.1 Longicatena sp. | reverse complement strand
ACATACTTACTCCGAAGGCTGTATCGATGATACGGTTAATCGCATATGAGAAGAACTGATCTTCTGGTGTATTTAACATAACGATAAAAAAGACAACGGAGCCTGCTTGTATTGCATTGGAACATTTCAATAATTGGCTCATATTGATCAAAAATATAATTCCAATGAAAATGAGTATTATATGGGTAATATGATGATACGATAACAGTAAGCTTAGACTATAAAACAACATACCAATAACACCACCAATGACTGTGCCTATT
>JAVWJF010000068.1:0-6470 GCA_036639195.1 Longicatena sp. | reverse complement strand
ATTCCCTCCAGTTCTAAGGGAAGATGGGACAGAGTTATCCATTCCAAAGACAGCCCCTATACAAGCGAAGGTAGCGTTACGACCAATACATTCATAAATGATAGCGCATAAGGTTGCGGAAATTGCCGTTTTGATATTTCTTAAACCAATACCGAAGATTTTCTTAGATGATATTTGTTCTTTTGAAATCGTTGTTATAGTTTCTTCCATTTGTTTGTTTTCATTTTGAGAATCCATTCTACACCTCTTTCAGTACATTTTATTATAACAAACTTCTTATAAATTGTAAAAAAGGCGATGGTTAGAGAATTTCTCCTTCCATCACCTATTCTTAACATCCATCAACATCAATTTCCTATTGTGTTTTCTTATGTGCTTTTTCTAACTCTAATAAGAAGATTTTCTTATCCAATCCTCCACCATATCCTACCATCTTACCACTTGCGCCAATAACGCGATGACAAGGGACGATAATAGAAATAGGATTACGATTATTTGCCATCCCTACTGCACGACTTGCTTTATCATTTCCGCATAACTTTGCGATATGATGATACGAACAAGTTTCTCCATAAGGGATGCTACATAATGCTTTCCAAACCTTTTCTTGAAAAGGTGTTCCTGTAGGCTGTAATGGCAAGTCAAAGGTTGTACGTTTACCCTCAAAATACTCATCTAGCTGTTTACAACATTCACGAATACATGCATTAAGATTCTCTTGTTTTTGTTCATCTGAGAAAAGTACATGTGTAATCGCTTTTTCGTTTGCTCTAATTTCCAATATTCCTACTGGAGATTTGTAATATGCACAATACATATCGGCTCCTATTCTACTGATTTCAAAGATTCTACCATTGGAATCTTTTTCAGTTTATTGAACATCGCAAGATTTACAATAATTGCGAATGCTACAGTAATCAAGAAAGAATACATAAATGATGACATATCAATATTCCTTCCAAACATTACATTATCTAATTCTGCTAAATCCATAATGAGTCCATGTAATGCAATACCTAAGAATAATCCAACAAAACCACCAATGATTGTTAAGAATATGTTCTCACGGTATACGTATGCACTTACTTCATTATCATAAAATCCTAATACTTTAATTGTTGCAATTTCTCTTAATCGTTCGGATATATTTACATTTGTTAAATTGTATAACACGACAAATGCCAATAATCCGGCTGATATAATTAATACTACTACTACAAACGATAAGGAATCTACCGTTTTCTCAAAGCTAGAAGCAATGCTGGAATAGAAGGATACGGATTGAATCATATCATCTTGCATATACTTGTTTCCAATTTTACTTTCCTCTTTGATATATGATTTTTTTATCTTGATAAGTTGTCCACTTGGTTTTGCGCTAACATGATACAATCCCTTATAATACGTATTGCTCATATAAATTGCATGTCCAACATAGTTTTCGCAAATCCCTGTAATCTTCACTTTCTTTTGAACACCATCCCCATTGTTAATGGCAAGTGTATCTCCAACATCAACACCTTTTCGTTTTGCTAGTTTCTCTGTAATGACTGCCCCATCATCTTGGATAGGAACTTCTTCATGGCCAATACGTTTTCTCACATCGATAAAATCTTTGAACTTCTCTTTGTCATTTACCACATAAATATCAACGCCTTGATCATCACCTTTATCTCTAAATGTACCATGAAGAATAGATACTTCCATATGATCTTTAAATGTAGAATCACTACTTAATTGTTTGTTCAATTCTTCTCTTTGTGTAAGTGTTGAATCCTCTTTGTAAGTTACACTCATATCGAAGGTAAAGATATCTCCGTATTGTTTCGTAACAATTTCTCCAATAGAATCCTGAACACCAAATCCTGCCACTAATAAAGCAGTACAACCGCTTATACCAATTACTGTCATAAGGAATCTTTTCTTATAACGGAAAATATTTCGTGCAGTTACTTTATGAATGAAATTGAAATGTTTCCAAATGAAGTGAATACGTTCTAATAGAATCGTCTTACCATTCTTTGGTGCCTTTGGACGCATAAGAAGGGATGGAGTTTCCATCAAATCTTTATAACATGCAAATACAGCCGCTGCAATAGTCACGAAGGACGCAATACCAATAGAGGTGAATGCCATCGCAACTTCAAAATGCAAGGTTACCGAAGGCATAAGATACATAATACCCCATGCATTATAAATCACGGTTGGGAAAATCACAGTACCCACGAGAGCACCGAATAAACCTCCAAAGATACTCGCAATTCCAGCATATGCAATATACTTCATCGCAATATATGCATTGGAATACCCTAGTGCTTTAAGCGTTCCAATCTCTTGACGCTGTTCATCCACCATGCGGGTCATTGTTGTTAAACAAACAAGTGCCGCTACAAGATAGAAGAATACTGGGAACACTTTTGCGATACCATCCATACGATCCGCAGCACCACCAAAATCCATATAGGAATAATGGGAATGTCGATCTAATACGTACCACTTTGGTTCTTCTATTTCTGCTATATCTTTTTTACCTTTTTCTATTGTTTCTTTTGCTTCTTCAAGTTTCGCGATTCCATCTCGTTCTTCATTGACAAGCTTTATTTTGTTGTCATTAAGTTCATTTTCATTCTTGGAAATCGTTGCTTGTGCTTTTTCAAATTCTTTTTGTGCACTCGATTTTCCATCCTTGATTTGTTGTTCTCCAGCATTTAATTGTGAAGTGGTTGTGGAAATGGCTTCTTTTAATTGTGTCAATTGTTGTTGCGCATTGTCCAACTGTTGTTGTCCATTATCAAGTTCGCTCTGTATCTTTAAAATCCCATTTGATAATTCTGCTTGTCCTTTTGTCAACTCCTCTTTTTGCTTAAGAAGTACTGCTTTTTCTTCTTCGCCAAGAGCTGGATTTTGTAGGGCATTACTAAGTGCAATCAACTGTTCATTGATGCCATCCAACTGCGTTTGTAACTTTGCCTTTTCACTTAACGCACTAGCTTTACTATTTTCAAATCGTTCTTTATTAGACTCTAGTTGCGTAGAGCCTGTTGTATATTGTTGTTGTAGTTCCACAACCTTTGCTCTACCATCTGCAATTTCTTGTTCTTTTTGTTTAAACGTAGTTTCTGTATTTTTTATGTTTGAAGATAAATCTGCTTTTCCTTTGTTTAACTGCTGTTCACCATCTGCTAATTTCGCTTTAGCATCAGCTATTTCACGATCAAACTTCGCTTTGTTTTCCTCGTACTCTACAATACCTTCATCTAGTTTATCTTGTGCTGTTTTCTTAACTTCTTGTAGACGAACATCGCCACGTTCCTTTGATATTTCTTTGATAGCTTTTTCGATTGGTTTGATTTTATCAAAGTAATCATCATGATAGGAATTATAAGAAACAGCCCCATCCACTGTTACATAAATTTCACTATATACATCTGAAGTGAAGTTTGTATCTGGTATAGCGATATATCTAGCTACCTTTCCATCTCCAACAGTAGAACTTCCTTTTTCATAGGATAGATAATAAGGTGTCATTACCTTACCTACAACTGTATACGTATCATTCTTTAAGGATTCTCCAAGCTTCTCAGATGTCCCTGAAGTAAGTGTAATTTTATCTCCTAATGCATATCCAGAAGGCGCAATTTTATCAGCTTCCATAATACATTCATTCTCATTTGTAGGCATTCTTCCCTCTACCAACTTGTATTGATTAATATAACTAGAATCCTTACTTTCCTTGTTCATTGGAAAGGACATCACACGTACAACGTTTTGTTGTGAACCTTGCATCGTTAAAGTATCTAAGGTATGAGATGCATATACACCCTCTACTCCACTTATTTTTTCTATGGAGGCCGCATCGTCCTTTGTTAGTCCTAAGGTTGATTGTACTTTAAAATCCATTAACCGATAGTCATCATAATATACATCGGCTGAACTCTTCATAATAGGAACACTCGCTTTAATTCCAGCATAAAAAGCCACTCCGATTCCCACAATTGCAAAGATGGAAATGAAGCGTCCAAAAGATTTTTTAATTTCGCGTGTTGTATCTTTTAGAAGTGCTTTTTTCTTCATGATGGATTCCTTTCGATTTAATATTCAATTTCATCTACAGGCAGTGGATGTTCATTTTGTACAATACTTTCAATACCTCCATTGCGTACTTTAATAACTTTATCTCCCATTGCGGTAAGTGCAAGATTATGCGTAATTACAACCACACTAATACCATGTGATTTACACATATCCTGTAAGAGTTTTAAAATCTGTTTTCCAGTGTTATAGTCTAATGCACCTGTTGGCTCATCACATAGCAACAATTTTGGATTCTTCGCAAGTGCACGAGCAATCGCAACACGTTGTTGTTCACCACCGGATAATTGGGCTGGAAAATTAGATGCTCTTTCTTCCAAACCAACCGCCTTAATAGTTTCATCGATATCCAACGGATGTTCACAGATTTGTGTAGCGAGTTCTACATTTTCTTTTACAGTAAGATTTTGTACAAGGTTATAAAACTGAAATACAAACCCAATATCATAACGACGATATGTTGTTAGTTCTTTGCGTTGAAACTTACTCACTTCTCTACCATCGACATAAATATCACCACTGCTACTGCTATCCATACCACCAAGGATATTTAAAATGGTACTCTTTCCAGCACCACTTGCTCCTGCTATTATCACAAACTCACCCTTATCAATTGAAAAATCAACACCTCTAAGTGCTTCAATTTCAACCTCTCCCATTTTATAAATCTTTTTTACATTTTTAAACTCTATATAGGCGCTCATGGACGTTCCCTCCATAATTATCTTATCTATATTATACTCGTTTTTCTTGATTTCGGCATTATAAATGTTACTTTTGTAACACTATCTTATATAAACTCTTGTTGACAACTCAGCTACCTTGCTTTACAATATAGTTGTAAGTAACTTGCATTGCAAGATAGCGAAAGGAGTAGACCTATGATTCCCTCTCAAATGTTAAAAGGTATTCTAGATAGTTGTATTTTACAAGTCATACAGCACAAAGAGACATATGGATATGAGATATCACTTCAATTAAAAGAATTTGGATTCGGAGAGATTTCAGAAGGAACTATTTATCCTTTACTTTTGCGTCTTGAAAAAAATGGACTCATAAAAGCAGTCTATCGTGAGTCTGCATTAGGCCCTAAAAGAAAGTATTTCTCCTTAACATCCTTAGGTGAACAAGAACTATTTAGTTTTGTAACACAGTGGAATGAATTAAGGAATGCTGTAGATGCCCTAAATGGAGGATATCATCATGAATAAACTAAGAGCTTTACGAAAAGAAAATAGACAACTAGTGAAAAAACTGGATTATATCAATAAACCTATTTATCTTGATATTGTAATGTATTTGTTGAAATCCCGTTTATATGCTGAAAAAATCGAAGAAACACAACAAGACATCTTATGTATCATGTTGGACGCACAAGAACAAGGCATTAGTTTTGATACTAAATTAGGTGTCCATGTAAAAACCTTCTGTGATGAAATTATCCAAAATTCTAAAAGGAAAACAGTATTCGAAAGTGTCCTTGAGTTTCTACAAATTATCGCCATATATATACTTGTTTTCATCATTGGAGTTTGGATGATGACTCCTGATTTCCTTTCTAAACTGCGGCTATTATTTACGAGTCAAGACGTACTCTTACAAGCCAAAATTAGCGATGTAGCATATTTGATAGCTTTTGTTGTTACTGTTAACTTCATTAATATACGTCTGATTAAATCAATTTCATTGATCCTACCAAACCATCGTCACACGCGTCTGATTGTAGCAATCATTTGTGGTAGTACATGCTTCATAGTTCTTCTTTGTTCTACTCTGTTATTTCATGGAGACGCAAGCTTCACAATACCGATGATAAACGCTGGAATCATCTTCATTATTTCATTTACTATTTTATTTATTACTAGCTTTTGGATCTTGTACTTACACAAGAAACATATCATTTTTACGCCTATACAAAAATGAGCTTACATTATTTCCTAATATATAAAAATTAAATTCATCCATTTGCTTATAACTTAACAAATGGAATATGCAAAAGAATATACTAAATGCCTTAAATGGAGGATATCATCATGAATAAACTAAGAGCTTTACGAAAAACAAATCGACAATTATCAAAGAAATTAGATTATATCAATAAGCCTATTTACTTAGATATTAGTACGTATTTACTTGGGTCACGTTTGTATATTGAAAAAATTGAAGAAACAAAACAAGATATTTTATATATTATGTTAGAAGCGCAAGATCAAGGGGTAAGTTTCGATACAAAATTAGGTATCAGTGTAAAAAACTTCTGCGATGAAATCATTCAAAGCTCTGTAAAGAAAACCATATTTGAAAGCATACTTGAATTTATACGAATGATTTTCATCTTTCTATTCATGTTTTTCATGGCTGTTTTATTGCCTTTTCCT
>JAVWJF010000067.1:0-10629 GCA_036639195.1 Longicatena sp. | reverse complement strand
CAACACAAAATAGGTACCTCTTGAAATCGTCAATGTTATTTCTGAAGATTCTCCTGTTTTTTCTCCAATCGCTGGAGATACAGAAATTGCATGACCCTCTTGAATATTATCCGATAACTTCTTTTCTATTTTTATGTTTTCTTTTTTAAACCCTGCATTGATTAGAGTTTGTTGAGCTTCCTCTTGGGTTTGTGAAGAGGATATCGTTGGCATTGTTATTTTCTTTTCATGGTTCATCGATAAAAATATAAACGCTCCCACTACAATCGCACAAATCGCAACAATTCCCCCTACTAACAGTTTATTAAGTTTCTTATTCTTTTTCTCATCTAATTGTTGTTCCTTGATTGGGATCACTTTTTCTTTTCGTGCTTTTGTCTGTGGTATATCTTTGGATTGATTCATCACAACCGTTGGTTCTTCCTCTTCTGGAAATCTCAATCGTTCAATATTTGCATATTCTGGTTTTAAACAATTTTGTAAATCATGCAACATATCAAGTGCACTATGATAACGTAGTTTACGGTTTTTCACAGTTGCCTTAATAATAATATTTTCTACTGATTGAGGAAGTGTTGGATTAAACTCTTTTACACTTGGAATTTCCTCGCGTAAATGTTTCATCGCAATTTGTACAGGGTTTTCTCCATGAAATGGTACATTACCCGTCAACAACTCATAGAAAACTACGCCTAACGCATAAATATCTACTTGATTGGTTGGTACTTCTCCACGTGTAGTCTCTGGTGCCAAATAATGAGCACTTCCTAAAACTGCATCACTTTGTGTCAATTGTACTGTATCATGCGCTAACGCAATTCCAAAATCTGTTATCTTAACTGTTCCATCATCTTTTACCAACACGTTTTGTGGTTTGATATCACGATGAATAATATTATTTTCATGCGCATGTTCTACTGCACTCGTCAGTTGCATCATAATGTTGATAGCTTCCTCTTTATGCAATGCCCCACGCTGAGAAATTAATTGTTTCAATGTACGCCCACGTATATATTCCATAATGATATAGTGACGTCCTTCATATTCTCCAACATCATATACATCTACAACATTGGGATGATTCAACTTACTAACTGCATTTGCTTCTCTTTGAAAGCGTAAAAGAGTAACTGGATCCTTACTTAATTCACCACGTAATATCTTTACAGCCACTTCTCTATTTAGTATGGTATCGATCGCTAAATATACATCTGCCATTCCTCCCTCACCAAGAGAAGATACCAGCATATAGCGTTCCGCAATCATTTTATCCATGCTGTACCCCATCCTTTTCTAAAATGATAACTGTAATATTATCATAGCCTCCTGCATCTAGTGCATCTTGCACCAATACTTCTACTTTTTCTTGTGTACTGTGATTTTTTGAATCCAAAATAAAACGTATCGTATCTTCACTTACATATCCATGCAATCCATCACTACATACCAACAATGATTGGTAATCGTTTTGAATCTTATTAATATCAATTTGCACATTGTCCCAAATACCCAAAGCATTGGTCAAGACGTTACGATTTGGATGCTTCATGGCTTCCTCTTCACTCACTTCTCCACGTTTTAACAATCCCGCAACATATGTATGATCTTCTGTTAAACAAAGGAAATCATCTTCATATAATCCATACGTACGAGAATCTCCAACATTGAAGATATAGGTCGCTTGTTCGCATACTAAAACACCTACAAGGGTCGTTCCCATTCCTTTTTGTTCGATTTTTTTTGTAGACTGCGTGAAAATTAAATCATTCGCTTCTTGTATCACTTTTTCTAGCCA
Source organism: Longicatena sp. (assembly GCA_036639195.1). Taxonomy (GTDB): domain Bacteria; phylum Bacillota_I; class Bacilli_A; order Erysipelotrichales; family Erysipelotrichaceae; genus JAVWJF01. The sequence goes on along the minus strand of JAVWJF010000067.1, from coordinate 8,834 downwards.
ATGTTTTACTTCGATATCACTTTCTACGACTTCTGTTTTTTCAAATCGATCTTTCAAATGCGCGGTTGCCATACGACTTGCAACATCCCCAGCATTTCCTCCACCAATTCCATCACAAACAATCGCTAGAGTTTGATGTTCTTTCTCAATCAATAAAAAGCTATCCTGATTTTCGCTTCTTTTAAGCCCTACATGGCTTTTTCCATAACAGTTCAAGTTCATCACCTCACACATTTTCTTTTCTAATATGTTTTACTCTAAGCTGACCACATGCAGCATCAATATCTGCACCATGTTCTTTACGTATTGTACAACGAATACCACGTTTCATAAGTGCGTCATAGAATACCATCGCATCCTCATAACAAACACCCTGGAATCCATTTTCATCCACTGCATTATATGGTATCAAATTTACATACGCATTTAATCCGTGTAAAAGTTTCGCCAACTGATTCACGTGCTCTTTATGATCATTTACGCCTCTTAATAAAATATATTCAAACGTTAATCTTCGATTATTCTCACTTGCATAAAAGCGTATTGCCTGCATGAGTTCTTCTAAAGGATATGCCTTATTCACTGGCATTAAAGAATCTCTTAATTTATCATTTGGGGCATGAAGTGAAATTGCCAAATTATACTGTGTATGTTCTTTCGCAAAATCATATATTTTAGGTACTACTCCACAAGTAGAAATGGTAATATGACGCGCTCCAATACCAAGCCCACGATCATGATTTACAGTACTTAAGAAATTCATCAAATGTTCATAGTTATCAAATGGCTCTCCTGTCCCCATCACAACGATGTGACTTAAACGTTCTTGTTGCGCATCTAAATCACGTTGCACATACAAAACTTGTGAGACCATTTCTCCACTTGTTAAATCTCGTTTTTTCTTTGTTAAACCACTTGCACAAAAAGCACAAGCCATATTACATCCAACCTGTGATGTTACACATATACTCTTCCCATAATCAAACTGCATCAAAACACTTTCAATCAAAGATCCATCGGATAAGGCAAACAAATACTTTGTTGTCCCATCACTGGAAACTTGCTTATCTCGCAGTTCTAGAGAAGTTAACTCGTAGTTTTCTTTTAAAACATTTCTAGTCTCTAAAGACAAATCACTCATATCGTCAATCGCACTTACTCTTTTACGGTAAAGCCATTGAAATATTTGATGTCCGCGAAACTTTTTCCAACCATGTTCTAGAGCCATCTCGCCCATTTCATCGTAATTAAAATCATATAAACTTTTCATTGTATCACCGTACATTATTTTATCACAGAACCCCCACCCAAACAAACAGTTATACACAAATTAAGAAAAGATTCAGATATATAACAAAAAGAAGTCCCTGAAAGACTTCCTTCTGTATGTTTTTTTGATTTTTCTATCAACTGGCAGTTTCTAAATTAGAAATCTACAAGTCCTCCACCACCATAAGGTGTTACGATTGGCCCATTAGGAGTCACAGTAGCTGTAGCTAGTGTGAATGCCAAACATAAAATAGGTAAGAATAACAGGTTTTTCATCATATCTTCCTCCAACAGTATAAAATTACCATAATCAATTCAATTACGCAATCATAACTTAATGTTCGGAAAAAATCTCAAAAAAACATAAACTTAAACGACGTTTTTCTATTTTTTTTTACAATTTAAACCCTTTTATAAACCATACTCATCTACAAAGTTTACATAGTCCTTAAAACGATTGGTTTTAATTGCCAATAAATGAAGTTCATCTTTTAATATACGAAAATATAAATCATCGCTCTTTTGTAGTTTCTTCACTACCTTGTGAAGAATGAATCGTTTGTTTTGTTCCCCTTTACGATCATCTACAGATTGAAAGTATGCATATACACTTTGGTCTATAGCATCCCCAAACTCTGCCGGACAAGTTTTATATTCTTGTGGTAATTCCATATGTAACATACGATAACAATGACATATGCACAAATAGTTTCTCATCTTCATATTATCCGTAAGTTCACAACACTTCTTTAAATTCTCAATACTTTTCTCATATTCCTTCAACAACAGATAGGTAGAACCTACATTGATATACAACATAAATAAACGATTCTTATAATAATCATGTTCCACCGCAAGTCCTAAAGCAGTTTCTATATAATGAATAGAAGCCTTCTTATCCATATATGCCAACAAATAAAACATATGAATATAAAGCGTCAATAATTGTCCATAATTCTTAGTCTTTAACAAAGGTTCCTCTAATGATTGACACCGTAATAAGGCTTGATAGTGGTCCTTTTGCAAACATTCGATTTGTACACAACAAATTTGATTACAAAGGAACTTTGACTTTTTAAAGTCATATAATTGTAAGATCATTTCCTTCTTACTCATCTCTTGAATATTACTATAAAGATACGCAAAGCGCATTAAAATATCTTGATAGTTTGATGGATATATCTGGAAGGTATGACAAATCCGTTGAAACTGCAATTCGTCCATCGTTTTTGAAGAAGAAAAATAATCTCTCATCATTTCAAATTGCCATACATATTCTTCGTAATATAACACATCTTTACATGATTCTAATTTTGGCAACACACTTTGAATCACATTGGCTGCAGTTGTTTCTTCCAAACGTTCCATACATGTATATATACGTTGTATGGTATCCTGTAACAATTGATCTATTCTTGGTAAATATGCAACTTTCTTCCCAAATTTTGTTGCCGCAAATGCGTAGAGGTTTTCTTCTACGAGAAGTTCATTTTTTTCCATACGACAAAAGGTACTAGATGAACAAATACTAGCACCTTGTTCGTTTAAATAAAAATATTGTTGTTGATAGTTCCCGTCATTATAATGTTTCAAACGAAACTTCCGTTCATAAGCAATCAAAACATTATATTTTTCTTTCAATCCATCATGAATCATATACTGCCTCCCAGCATTACTACCTTATACTTTTTTCATCTTTGCGATAAAGAACCCATCACTTTCATATTCAAAAGGATAAATGGTCTTTTGTTCTAACAATTCAAATTCCCCATGATTCTTTAAAAAGTTTTCTACTTGTTTTTCATTTTCTTTCTTATTTAAGGTACACGTTGAGTATACTAAAATTCCACCATCCTTCACATGAAAACTACTCGTTTCCAAAATTTGTTTTTGAAGCGGAATAAGAGTATCCATATCTTCGCTTACCATATGATATTTGATATCGCTTTTTCTTGCTAAAACACCATATCCACTACAAGGAACGTCGCATAGAACACGGTCAAACTTCTCTCCTTCTAGTTCACTTAGTGTACAAGCGTCCATCGTCCTTGCCTCGATGATCGTCAACCCCAAACGAGATGCTCCTTGCCCAATCAATTCTACACGATGTGGATGAATATCTCCACATACAATTCGCCCTTCATTTTTCATAAGTTCTGCCATATGACAAGACTTTGTACCAGGTGCACTACACACATCCAAGATACTCTCTTTGGGTTGAGGATCTAGAATTCTTGCGACCATTTGACTTGCTTCATCTTGAATCGAAAGAAGTCCTTGTTCATAATAGGAAGAATGAATCAATTGATTCCCTGTGTACCACAAAGCATCCTCACTCAATTTCCCTTCTACAAATTCATCGCTCTCCTTTAAGATATCTGCTTTCACTGTCTTATAGGTATTCACACGTACTGCATTTGGTTTTGTTTCTAGATTCGCATAACAAATAGCTTCTGCTACATCATAGCCATATTGTGCAATCCACATCTTTACAATCCAATCCGGATGGGACGTTTTAATTGCTAATACTTCTTCTTTACTTCCACTTACTTCTCTTTCTTTCGCACGCTCTACATTATGTAAGATTGCATTTACTAAGTTTGCATACCCTTCACGCAAATCTTTCTTTGTAATATTCACAGCTTCATTGATAATGGCATAGGCAGGTACCTTATCCATATAAAACAATTGGTACACACTCATATCCAATAAAACGGCTGTCTCTTCTGTTGGCATCTTCTTCACAAAAGGTGTCCATTGATAACGACATAAACGATAATTTTGTAATGTTCCATAAACGATTTGTGTAACAAACCCTCTATCTTTTACATCCACTTGTCCAAGTTCTTTACGTAATAAAAGATTGCTATATTTCTTTTCTAAACATATTTCCTTTAACATACGAAAAGCGAGTAATCTTGCATTCATAGTTTTCCCCTCCTTATAAATAGGTTACGTATCACCAAATAACACGTATATGTAATTAGGAAACCTGCAGCTAAATCACTTAAGAAATGAGCTCCCATAATCATGCGTGACACTCCCATAATAAGAATCATGGCGCCCACAAACACATAGCGTAGAATGGATACTTTTTCAAAATGATGTTGTTTCCATTGTAACATACATATGATGGTCGTCATTGCGGTGATGTGCCCACTTGGAAAAGACCGATTTCCAATGAGTCCACAAGGTTTATACCATACACAAAACTGTGAGAGTTCTTCGATATCGCGATAACGAATTCTTCCCCAAAAATGTTTTATACAGGAAGTAAGAACTACCGCACTCAACAATACCGCTGTATAAAAGACAAAAAAGTTGATATGTCGATTTACCCAATCATCACTTACCTTACGTAATATATAAACACATAGTACAACTAAGAGAAGTGAAGCAACTAAAATAACGCCCATCATCAAAGGAGTTTTTACATTCATCCAATAATGCAAGCTATCATGTATCACATACCACGCGCCTGCATAAGCCAAGATCAATATCCAAAGCTTATGATATTTTCGATAGAGTAAACACATGGTAAACATGACTACTCCTTCAATTGGAATTAAAACAATACGTTCAAACACAAGACCTACAAAAGGAACACTTTCATGCAATGCATCTGTAATTTGATAATCATAAAATACACCTACAAACAAAGCGATAAACGCGATTAAGTAAGGTATACATTCTTTTATTTTCATGGAAATCTCCTTTTATTCTAACATCAGTGGTGCTAAATCAATATCTAGTCTTGCTTTTTGTTTACTTGAAAGGTGTCCATCGTACACATCTTTTGCGTATGTCGCTAGGAGCGTTTCGCTCTTACCTTTTATGAGGATACGGATTCTTGTTTCATCGCGCATCTTATGCAAGATGGATGGTCCTAGAACTTTTATATCTTGTTTCTTCTGCAAGAGTTCTAGTGCTTTTTGACTTGCTTTTCTAGCCAATTCTTCCTCTTTATGAGAGAACATAAAGGAAGTTAAATAGGTATAGGGTGGATAATTGGCAAGATGTCGATAGTTCATTTCATTTTGAAAGAAACGAAGATAGTCATGTTGTGCAGCGCATTGAATGGCATAGTGAGAACCATCGTATGCTTGGATGATAACTTCACCATCTTTATCTCCACGCCCACTTCTTCCACTCGCTTGTTCCAATAAATCATACGTTAATTCCGCACTGCGATAATCACTTCGATTCAATATCGCATCACCGTTTAAAATACCAACCAAGGTCACATTTTCAAAGTCTAAACCCTTGGCAATCATTTGTGTTCCTAATAAAATGTCTGCTTTTTTCTCTCCAAAATCTCGAAGATAATTTTCATGTGCGTTCTTTTTCCCTGTTGTATCTGTATCCATACGAATAATTTTTGCTTGTGGAAATTTAATTTGTACTAGTTCTTCTAACTTCTGTGTTCCACTTCCTAAATATCTCCAAGAAGAAGCCCCACAAGTAGGACACTGATTTGGTAGTTTCATCGTATGGGCACAAATATGGCATTTTAAAACACCCTCATCCTTATGATAAGACATTGCAGTATCACAGTGTGGACACATTTGTACATACCCACAGCTTATACAACGTAAAATGGGTGTATACCCTCTTCTATTAAGTAATAGTATGATTTGTTCCCTCTTTTGTAAACGTTCATAAATCGCATCCAAAAGCGCATTGGACAATAGATAATCTTCCCCATTTCCAACGGCTTTACGCATTTCCACAATCTTTACTTTAGGAAAACTACCATTGATGCGAGAAGGCATTGACAACAAACGATAAATATTTTTATGTGCTCTTGCGAACGATTCTAAAGATGGAGTGGCACTAGCAAGTACAACAAGTGCATCATGATCAACACCACGATGAAGAACAATGTCTCGACAATGATAACGTGGGGTAGAATCTTGTTTATAACTTGTATCATGTTCTTCATCCATAATAATAAGACCTAGTTGATCAAATGGCATAAAGATAGCACTACGGGTCCCTACTACAATACGCACACGATGTTGTTTCACCAATTGATATTGTTCATATTTCTCTTGTGCATTTAATCCAGAGTGATAAATCGCAACATCTCCACCAAAACGACTTTTTACACGTCCTACCATTTGAGGTGTTAACGATATTTCAGGAACTAAAATTAATACCTGTTTTCCTTGTTCCATTACATGTTGTGCTAGGCGCAAGAAAACTTCTGTTTTTCCACTCCCCGTAGTCCCATGTAACAAAAATACTTGATGATGTTTTTCTTGTTCAATCGCTTCTATACAAATGCGCTGCTCTTCACTTAAACAAACACGTTCTGTGTTTATTTCTACAGAGCCTAAACTAGCTTGCGCTTCTTTTTCAAATACTTCCACACAACCCAGCTCAATTAGTTTCTTACCTGGTGTCTTATACATTTGATAATAGGTAGAACGTAACATTTCTTTATCTTCTCGAATATGCGTCAATACATCTGCTTGTTTCTTTGTAAGCTTATCACAATCTTTTATATAACGTACCCATGCCTCCATTTTAATAGAGCCGGAAGTAGAGCGTGGTTTTAGTTTTGCTGGTAACATACATTGGAAACAACTGATACGAGGAGCAACATATTGTTTCGCCATCCAATCTCCCAATTGAAAAAGTTCTTCATTGATCAATGGTTCTTGATCAACTACACTTTCTATATATTTTAATTCATAAGGATAGGAGGCCAATTCTTTTTCATCTACCTCTTTTACATCACTCACAAATCCCATGATGAAGGTGGTTTTAAAAGGTACCATCACACGCACCCCACGTTGCACATCAAAACCATCACAACGATAGGTAAACGTGTGATCTAAATGCATGATTGGGTGTTCCACAAATACATGGGCTAGTTTCATTTTCGTACTCCTTATATAACAGCTAGATTTTACCATATTTTCACTAGAATTCCTACGTAGCAAAGAAAAAGAGTTCACATTAGAACTCTTACGCTACGACATCGTATCCAATTTCTTCAATGGATTCCTTAATATCCTCAATTGTCACAAGGCTTTCATCAAATTCGATTGCCACTTGATTCTCTTTGGCATTTGCCTTACAAGATGATACGCCTTCCAAAGAAGATAAGGCATTATTGACTCTTCTTTCACAACCTTCACACATCATTCCATCTACTTTAATTATTTTTTCCATAGGCAATGTTCTCCTTTATAGGGTTATCATATCATATTCTCTATTGTCTTTTAAAGACACATGATTTATTTTTTGAAGATTACAATAAGCGAGAGGGTGCTCATTCACGTTCTTGAATACACACATGTACTTGATCACCTGGTTGTTTGTTAATCTTCGCACGAATATCCTTACGTATTCCTATAATATGACATTCTGTTTTCATACGCACCAAACTTCCATCATAAGGCTCGTTATCAAAGGTTGCGTGTACCTTTACTCTTCCCTTGCCGAACTCTTCTTTCACATCGTATGGAAATTCAATATAAGCTCCATCAATTCCATCTACCTTTAAAATCTGTGCATCAAATTCATATACTTTATTTTGCATGATATTCACCTCTATGTATAGTATGTTCTTATTCGATGTAGTTATCATATCACACAAGAAGCTTCCTTACTATACACGAGGCTTCCTTATATAAAAAGAATACGTACGCATAGATATATCCTAGGACGCTATACTAAAAGTACGAACGAGCGCCTAGAGTGCTCTTATAGAAAGTAGGAAAGATTATGAAACTTAAAAAACTTGGCATTTGTATCGTACTACTAGTTAGTACAATGTTACCTATAAAAGCAAAATTAAGCAATACATTAATCATTGCGAGCAAACAACTTCCATATATTATGTACGTTGAAGTAAGTGATGAAAAACATATGAAAGTCCAATTTATTTCACGAGATGTGGCAATCCCAACTACATGCAAACTACAAGAAGCAATTCCCTTAAAGAAAATCGATTTAAAAACAGATTTTGCTTGTGTCCAACAAAGTGTTGAATCTTTTTATAACCTACATGCCAATCGTTATGTCTATGTACACTTAAATCGCATCGCAGAAGATTTGAACCTTCCTTATAAAGGTATTGATTTTAAAAAACTTAAGAATATAACGAACTATTTTGAAAATGTTGTGAAGCATTTAAAACTTTCCACAATTCTTAAGTATGGAGACTATATTGAAAGTGATTTAGGACTTACTGATTATTATGATTACTATAATATGTTCAAAGGAAAAAAAGTAGATATCTCCTATACTTTCACAAATCAAGTATATGTAGGTTCTTTTGCCCTTCCATTAGACAACAAGTTTCATAAGCTAAAGTAGTTCAAATCACTGATTTCCATAGGATTGAAAGAGCTTGGTAAAAAGTTCATTTTTTGCTTGCATTTTCATTTAATTATTATATAATATTATAGCAACATGTTTTCAGTAGCGAAATTGCGGGGTCGTGGCGAAATCGGCAGACGCAACGGACTTAAAATCCGTTGGGAGCAATCCCGTGTGGGTTCAAGTCCCACCGTCCCCACCATTTTATCTTTCTGAAAAACATGCAGCGATCA
>JAVWJF010000066.1:0-10647 GCA_036639195.1 Longicatena sp. | reverse complement strand
GTTATCTGATATGCAGAATTTAGATGATAAATTATCCTATATAAAAGAAAAGCAAATCGACATATACGATATGTTTGATTTGCTCGATCATGATATTTTTTATGATGCTGAGTATACACATTATTTTAGCACTCTCTCCAATATGGAAATCGGAATCTTTTTCAAATTATTGTTAGGTGAAATCACAAATTTGAATCCTACTTCATTTACTACATTATTAAATGATTTTGATCCAGAGAATGAATGGCAAACAAACGTCAAAAACCCATTTGGGAGCTACTTTATTAGCATGGTGCCCGAGGCCGGACTCGAACCGGCACAGTATTGCTACCGACGGATTTTGAGTCCGTTGCGTCTACCAGTTTCACCACTCGGGCGTGTGCTAGACTATTATAACGTATTTCATTCTTGAATGCAATTATTTTTTAAAGCAATTTGTATTTTTTTCAAGACTTCATTCTATATCTATTTCCCAACGATAAGTTCCATCTGTGCTTCTGTGATTTCTTCATCGCGTACCATGGCTTCTAACACTTGTTTTTGTCTCTTTAAAGCATTTTCTTTATGATCACTTAGTTGATAATTACTTGGCGATTGCGGAAGTCCTGCCAATAAGGTCGCCTCATTCAATGATAAATCTTTTGGTTCTTTCCCAAAGTATCCTTCACTCGCCGCTTTTATACCAATATAATTATCTCCATAATTGATAACATTCACATATAGCTCAAGGATTGCTTCTTTACTCAATTTCCCTTCTAAATCATAGGCCATGAATACTTCGCTCGCTTTACGTAAATACGTGGATTGATAATCAAAATAAAGATTTTTCGCAAGTTGTTGTGTAATTGTACTACCTCCGCCAACAATACCCTTTGCAAAGATATTAGAAACCAATGCACGTAACATCGCGAAATAATCCACTCCGTTATGGTCATAAAATCTATGGTCTTCTATAGATACTGTTGCCTTTAATAAATAAGGGCTTATATCTTCGCTTGAGACGTATTCACTTCTTCCTTGGATTTCACTCACTTTATCCTCAATACTTTCTTTATTGATTGCGGATTTATAATTGAAGAATCCAACTCCAGCAAATACAATGCCACCTAGAAGAGCTAATAGCAGTATTAACAACAATATTCTTTTTAATATTTTCATAATATCACCTGCCCCTAGTATAACATGATATGTTTTATTTTTTCGTTATCTTACACTTCTGTTATTGATTGTAAGAAAAATAAAACACGGTTTCCCGTGTATTATCTATTGGAATTAACAGACTTCATTATTTGCTTGATCTGCGCTTCAGATGGTTTTCTTCCCATTTGCAAGAACATTGCACGAATCATTTTCTCGTTAATAGGTGGGTTTTCTTTCAGTTCTTTCTCAAACTTCTTTCTTGTGAAATAAAAGCCTAAGAAACCTCCGACCACTAAACCAACTAGTGTTAATATAATAGAACTAACTAAATCCATATGTAATCCTCCTCGCAGTAAGTCCATTTTACTATTTTTAAGAACATTTTACAATACTTTTTCATCTTTATTCGCACTCAAGCACAAAAAAATTACGAAATATACGTTTCACAAATGGAAGAAATGGATTCTGTTCAGAATCTATTTTTACAAAATATTCAAAACATACCATGGAATATTGTTTTTGTTTTATTGAGTGATCTAAATAAAGTATGGATTCCTCCATGACAATTGCGCTTTGAAAGTACGAACTCGCGCTTATCATCAAAGAATTTATATCGATTTTTTCAAACATCAATTCTCTTTGTTCCATCGACAGATCTTCGCTAGAACGTAAAAGTTCAGGATGTTGTTGTATCAATTCATAAAAAGAAGGACGTATTGCATAGCATACTTTCATAATATCACCAAAAGTATCCTACCATACATCCTATCATTTCATTGTCGTTTTATGTCAAAAAGGTATTAACGATGTAAATCGATGTCTGAGAAATCGTATTTCTCTAATGTGGAATGAATTGTCTTATCCTTGATTGGTAAGTTTTCTTTCGTCATTCTAGCTTTTACTTTCATCGCAGACTCAATGGTTGCAGGACCACAAATACATCCACCCTGACAAGCCATTCCTTCTAAAATATCAGCTTCAAAGCGATTTATCTTCATCATTAACAATGCTTTCTTACAAGCAACGCTTCCATCCGCATATTCCGCTTTAATTGCTTCATCGCCATTTTCTGCAAGTGCAATACCAACAGCTTTTGAAACTCCTCCTCCAATAGAGAAGTTACGTCCATGAGCAGATGCTACATCTTCATCACGTGGAGTTACATTTTCAGGAGAGATATGTTTAGAAACCAACATTGCCCCTAATTCTTCGAATGTAATACAGAAATCAACTTCACTATCTAATGCTTCTTGCTTCTTAGCAACACAAGGACCAACAAATACAACTTTGCAATCTTTATGCTTATTTTTCAAATATCGAGCCGTAGCCACCATTGGACTTACCATATGGGATACATTCTTTTCATATACTTCCGGGAAGTGTTGTTTTGCTAAATTCACAAACCCAGGACAACAGCTAGTTGTAATTTTAACGCCTTCTGCTTTATGTTTTTTTGCATCTTCTTTTTCATACCATGCTACCGCATCTGCACCTATTGCTGCTTCATATACATCTTTAAACCCTAAAAGACGCATACTTTCCTTAATTTGTGGAAGTGTAGCTTCATCAAATTGTCCCTGAATAGCAGGAGCAAAAACTGCATACACATCATTTTCACTTTTAAATTCTTCAATCACGTTTACCATCCAAGACATGTCTTCGATTGCCCCAAAAGGACATTTTGCTTGGCAAGCACCACAGTTGATACATTTTTCTTCATCAATAAGAGCAAGATTGTCTTCATCCATAGAGATAGCATCCACTGGACAACTTTTCATACATGGACGTTGTGTTTCAACAATCGCATTGAATGGACAAGCATTCTTACATGCCCCACATTCTTTACATTTGTCATAATCAATAAATGCACGACCTTCTCCCATATGTATAGCATCAAACTTACATGCTGATAAACATGCTTTCGCCATACATTTACGGCAGTTGTCTGTTACTTGAATTTTTTGAATAGAACAGCCATCACATGCCGCTTCGATGACACGAACGATTTGACGTTCATTGCTATGTTCAACAGGTACAGGTGTTTTCCCTAATGCGATACGAGTACGCTGACGAATAATTTCTTTTTCTTTATACGTACAACATCTAAAATCAGCACGTTTTCCAGGAATCAGAAGATTCGCTACTTCATCGCATGTATCTTCATTGATTGTTCCAGAAAATGCACGTCTACTAACTTCGAGTAGAACATCGAACTTAAACTGTCTTGCTTCATGGGTAAATAATGACATAATATCCTCCTAATCACTTGTGTAATTTTTAACAAGCTAATTATAGCACAAACAAATTATAAAAAAAGACAGAAATGAAAAATTTTTGTCTTTTTTTACATTCGTCGTTTATGTTTACTTCCCTTTTGGCTTATATTCAATATAAAGTACACTCGCAAATATCAAACACGCTCCTACAATCATCATAATACTCATCGTCTCATGAAGAATAAGGAAGGAAAACAAGGATGCAAATAAGGCTTCCATAGAAAGAATTAAAGAAGCACTATTGGCACTTGTGTATCGTTGTGCAAATGTTTGTACTAAATATGCTAACAAAGTAGATACAAAAATCAAATATAGAATATTTCCTAATGCACTCATTTCAAAGTTTGCTGGTGGTTGTTCAAATAACAATGCGCATATGGTAGACATTACTCCAGCACCTATCATTTGCAAAGTTGTCATAACCACCGCATCACTATGATGAGAATAGCGCTCTAATGCAATCATATGTGTTGCGAAGAAGAACGCACAGATAACAGATAAAATATCTCCCACATTCAAGCTTAATGCATCCGGTTTCAAGGTTAACAAAGCAATCCCAACAACACAAATTACACTTGCTATAATTTCTTTTTTATTCGGTTTACGTCTTACATACAACCACAACAAATATGGTACAAATACGACATTAGTAGCAGTTAGGAATGCATTCTTACTTGGTGAAGAGTATTTTAAACCAAAGGTTTGAAAAGAAAATGCCAAAAACAATAAAGCTCCACATAATAAACCACGTGTAATCACGTAACGATCAAGTGATTGCTGCGCCAACAAAACGAATCATCATGATATAAAAAGGAGAAAAAAGTATCCAAAGCACCACTTGTCGCAATAAACCCACCACCCCATACGATGGTAACAAAAATCAACATCAGATTTGCGTATGAACGCTTCATTCTCTCACCTCATTCGCGTTATATCTTATCATAAACTTAATATCGATTAAAATACTTTTTTGGAATTCCTTGTAAATATTGCAAGTTTCCTATTTATTCTCTATAATATTTACTATATTTGAAGATGGAGAAAAGCATATGAAATTACTAGAAGATTATATTAGACGATATGGTGAATCGTTAAACAAGGATGTTTTAAAGGTGGATTCTTTCTTGAATCATCAAATTGATGCAGAGTTAATGATGAAAATCGCTCAAGATTTTAAAGAACATTTCAAGGATGTACCCATCACAAAAGTGTGTACCATTGAAACAAGTGGGATTGCGCCTTCTTTGATGCTTGCTTACTTATTACAAGTACCTGTTGTATTTTTTAAGAAGAACACGTCTAAAATTTTGACTGACGATATTTATAAAACGAAGGTGCATTCTTTTACAAAAGATTTGGATTATGATATCACCTGTTCGAAGAAATATTTATCCGACAATGACCATGTATTATTCATTGATGATTTTATGGCAAACGGAGAAGCTTGTTTAGGCGCTATCGATATTATAAAGCAAGCAAATGCCAAAGTAAGTGGCATTGGTATCGTGATTGAAAAAGCTTTCCAATCTGGTAGAAGCAAAGTAGAAGAACAGGGATATATGGTATACTCTCAAGCAAGAATTGCATCTTTAGACAAGGATCACATAGCGTTTGTAAATGAAGAAAAACCCACATCGAACAACTGATGTGGATTTTTTTAAATCTTATCTATTCTGTTTTGATTTCGGATCTTCATAACAACCCGTACCAAAAATGGTACCACCAACAACTGCAATACAATCCCAGGAAAGGCAGTCACAAATGCACTTCCTATAAAGATTGCCAGTGTATAAGCTTTACCAGTAAAGCTTAATAATACAAGCGTTACCACTCCACTTACCGCACGTCCAGCCAACATGGTAAGAATCAAACTAGGGTAAATACGGAAGCGTTTTACACAAATACCACTTAATATTCCATAGGTCATAAGTTCAAACATCATGGATACACCAACTGGCATAAGCATCGGCATCCCCGTTAATACACTAGATAACAATGGCGTTAGAATACCTACCAAAGCCCCATAAAATGGACCACATAGAAACCCACATAAGAGCACTGGAATATGCATCGGTAAAAATACAGCTCCAGATGTAAATGTGAACCAATGAAACGCCATAGGAAGAATGATCCCCATGGCTAAAAACATGGAGGAAAGCGAAATATTCTTTACTTGACTTTTCATTTTTTATCCTTAAGCATTTCCGTATAAATATTTGTTAACTCTTGTTTCTCTTGTTCATTCATTTTACGCTCACTAGTATCATATCCATCTACAGTCCCTACATGTCCTGCAGTAACTTTACCATCTTCAATCGTAATCACAAAAGGTACATAGAATTGTTTATTACCTTCCTCATTTTTATCTAAGAATTTATCTGTATATTCCATAATCGTTTTCTTTTCTTCATCACTGATCAATGATTTTTTATCATTGTCTCGTGTTTGCACATACAAAATTTCGATTCCTTGTTGTTTTGCGACATCATTTAAAATAGGCAATGCCTCAACACACCATGGACATTTTGGAAATCCAAAGTACACAACCGCATTTTGATTCTTTTCCAATATAGATAAAACAGAAGGCATATCAGATTTTATAAATTGATTGTCTTTATTTATAAAATTTTCATAATCACTCATGTCTGCGCTTTCCTCTAAACTACATGAAGTAGATCCTTCATCACCACAAGCCGTATTCTTCTTATCTTCTTCTTTTGTTGTAGTACATCCAACTAAGCATAACGCCATTAAAAGCAAAATCAGTTTCTTCATAAGCATTCCTCCTTTTTATACGTATCTATTTTATATGTTTCCATAGCATTTGTCTATGATTTACGTTTGGCAAATGAAAAAAGGTGTTATCTACACCTTAATCCATCATAGTCTTTACGAGTACAGCCTTTTGTGCATGTAAACGATTCTCTGCTTCATCAAAGATTTCATTTGCATGTGCTTCGAAAACCTTCTCTGTAATTTCTTCTTCACGATGTGCTGGAAGACAATGTAATACCATCGCATCTGCTTTAGCAACTTCCATCACTTGATCGTTAATTTGATATTTCCCTTCAAAAATACGTTTACGCTCATCCGCTTCCCCTTCTTCTCCCATACTTGCCCATACATCGGTTACCACAACATCTGCATCTTTCGCTGCCGCTAACACATCTTGTGTTAATGTAAAACGTCCAGTTGCACTTGCTCTAGCAACAATGTTCTCATCTGGCAAATATTCCACTGGACAAGCACAAGCAACTTCCATACCTGCCAATATACCACCATTGATTAAAGAATTGGCCATATTATTACCTGCCCCAATAAAACACATCTTTAAACCTTCAAGTTTCCCTTTATATTCACGAATGGTTTGTAAATCTGCCAACACTTGGCAAGGGTGTACATAATCCGTTAATCCGTTGATAATTGGAATACTTCCAAATTCAGCTAATTCTTCCAAATCACTGTGCTTATACGTACGAATCATAATACCATCAAGATAACGACTCAACACACGTGCTGTATCTTTAATTGGTTCTCCACGTCCTAGTTGCATATCGTTTCCATTTAAAAACAATGCATATCCACCTAATTGTGTCATTCCAACTTCAAAAGATACACGTGTTCTAGTAGAAGATTTGGTAAATATCATACCCAATGTCTTATTCTTAAGATAATCCTTAAAGATTCCATGTTTTACTTCATCTTTTAATTTATCAGCCAAATCTAATATTTCATACAATTCTTCTTTTGTAAGATCAGCTAGTGTTAATAAATGTTTCATATTATACCTCCCACGTTGCTAGAACGTCTTCTAGAATATCCAATGCTTTCTTCAATTCGGTTTTTGTAATGGTAAGTGGTGGCAAAAAGCGTAGCTTATCTTTTGCCGTCAACAACAACACGCCTCGCTCAATACAAGCTACAACAACATCTTTTGCGGCAACATTCTCTAACACAACACCACGCATCAATCCCATACCATTCACTTGAACAACATGTTTCATAGTAAGTAAGCGTTTCTTTAAATACTCTCCTTTTTCTACGATATCGTCCAACATTTTTTGATTCATATTCTTTAATACAACGGATGCTCCTGCACATACAATAGGATTACCTCCAAAGGTAGTCCCATGATCACCAGCACCAAGTACATATTCCACTTTTTCGTTCAATAACACAGCGCCAATTGGTAGACCATTTCCTAGCCCCTTCGCACTTGTCACAATATCTGGTGAAATATCGAATTGTTCATATGCATACAAAGTACCTGTACGACCAATTCCCGTTTGCACTTCATCAACGATAAGTAATATATCGCGTTCTTTACATAGTTTCGCAACTTCCTTTACATATTTTTTTTCTAAAGGAAGTACTCCACCTTCTCCTTGTATCAATTCTATCATAATGGCGCATGTTTTCTCGTTTACTTTTGCCTTCATATCCATGATATCGTTTGCGATAGCATGCACAAACCCTGGAGTAAACGGATCAAAGTATTGATGAAAATGGTCTTGTCCAGTCGCACTCAATGTGGTAACCGTACGACCATGAAAAGAATTTACTAACGTGATAATTTCAAATCGATCATTTTGGTATTTATCATAAGAATATTTACGGGCAACCTTAATTGCACCTTCATTAGCTTCTGCTCCACTATTCGCAAAAAACAGTCGTTTCATTCCACTTTTTTCACAAAGCGTTTTCGCTAGAGTCGCCCCCGGAGTTGTATAGTACAAATTTGATACATGCGCAAGCTCACTGGCTTGTTTACAAACAGCATCTACCCATTCCTTATTCGCAAATCCCAACGAATTAACTCCAATACCCGCTGTACAATCGATATATTCTTTTCCAGTTTCGTCGTATACAAGCGCATTTTTACCATGTGTCAACACAACATCATAACGAGCATACGTACCCGCAATATACGTAGTATCTATATCTTTTATACTCATCATAATGATACCTCACCTTCTTCAAACATCGTTCCAATCCCATCTTCCGAAAACATTTCAATCAAGATAGAATGTGGTACACGTCCATCAATAATTACCGCTTTACGAACTTGTTCATGCACAGCATTTACACAACATTCTACTTTTGGAATCATTCCACCAGTGATTACACCAGATTCTTTTAAATACTCTACTTCATGTAGATAAATTTTTGAAATTAAAGAAGATTCATCTTTTGGATCAAATAAGACACCAGGAATATCACTTACTAGAATCATATTCTCCGCGTTTAGTTTTGCCGCAATACTAGAGGCAGCTGTATCCGCGTTGATATTGTAAGAGTGTCCATCCCCGTCACAACCAACACTAGCTATAACTGGAATATATCCCTTTTCAATCACATCGAGGATCAAACGTTCATCTATTTCTTCAATCTCTCCAACAAAGCCTAAATCTCCTTCTTCAACTTCATATTTTTTCGCATGAATAATATTCGCATCCATACCACTTAATCCAACGGCTCTTGCACCTTTTTGATTGATTAAGGACACAAGGTCTTTGTTCGTTTTACCTGCTAATACCATCTGCACGATATCCATTGTTTCATCATCTGTATGACGCAATCCCGCAATAAACTCAGATTTCTTTCCAACTTTATTAAGCATATGGTTAATTTCAGGTCCCCCGCCATGAACCAACACCACATGAATTCCAACTTCAGATAATAACACGATATCTGTCATGACGTTCATTTTTAATTCTTCATTTTTCATGGCGTTTCCACCATATTTCACAACGACGATTTTCCCATTGTATTTTTGAATATAAGGAAGTGCTTGAGATAATATGGTCGCTTTTTGTATTGGATCTATTTTCATATAAGCCTCCTTACGTACGGTAATCTCCGTTAATTTTTACATAATCGTAGGTTAAATCGCATCCCCAAGCACAAGCTTTTTCTTCTCCTTGGTGCAAATTGATTAAAATTAGAATTTCATCTTTTTCTAAAATTTTCAACGCTTCTTCTTCATCGAATCCGCATCCTGCCCCGTTTTTACAAACATCAATCTTCCCATTCGCACTTTCCAAAGAAACATCGATACAGTTTACTTCAAAATCGGCTTCGCAATACCCAATCGCACAAAGAATTCTACCCCAGTTAGCGTCTTTTCCAAACATTGCTGCCTTAAACAAAGAACTGGTAATAACAGATTTCGCAATTTCTTTTGCCGCGGATATTGTATTTGCATGAATGACTTGAGCCGTTAATAATTTTGTAGCTCCTTCTCCATCTTTCGCAATATTCCTAGAAATTTCCGTACAAATATCCATTAGTGCAGCTTTAAAAATATCAAAATCTTCACCACGTTCAGTAATTTCTTTATTGTTTGCCATTCCATTTGCCAAAATAGATAACATATCATTCGTTGAGGTATCTCCATCTACACTCACCATATTGAATGTATCATTAACAACTTCATGTATAACTTCATCGAGCATTTGTGAGGAGATAGCTACATCTGTAGTCAAAAACGCCAACATCGTTGCCATATTGGGATGAATCATCCCACTCCCCTTTGCCATACCGCCTACATGACAGGTCTTTCCATCAAGTACGAATTTCGTTGCATATTCCTTTTTAAACGTATCAGTAGTCATGATTCCTTCACAGGCATCACTTCCTCCATCATAGCTTAATTTCTTTACAAGCGCTCCCATATGTTTTTCAAATGGCGCAATACTCAATGGTTCCCCTATCACACCCGTTGATGCGATAATAATATCTTCTTCGTGTATTTGTAGTTCATCTGCGCATAACTTGCACATCGCATTCGCAATATCTTCACCATCTGCATTACAAGTATTCGCATTCCCACTATTGCAAAGCATTGCTTGTGCTTTCCCATTTTCTAGATGTTTCTTTGTCACAAAAATAGGGGCACCTTTTACTTTATTTAATGTATATGTGGCAGCTGCTGTACACATCGTCTCACTATAGATCAAAGATAGATCTTTCTTAAGACGATTCTTACGCACACCACAATGTAATCCACTAGCCTTAAATCCCTTCGGTGTACAGATACCGTTCACTTTATATTCACTCATTTTAAATTCCCTTCCTAGAAGGATGCAGGTACCATCGTTAAGCCTGTATTCTCCTTCAAACCAAATAGTATGTTCATATTTTGAATTGCTTGTCCTGCTGCCCCTTTTACCATATTATCAATTGCAGATACTACTATCAAACGTTGATTACGCTTATCCATATGAATGGA
>JAVWJF010000065.1:0-10721 GCA_036639195.1 Longicatena sp. | reverse complement strand
GTATTACCCACTTGTTTTGTCACAACAATCATTGTTGTCATATCTATGTTTTTCTTTTTCATGAAATCGCCATCAAAGCGAATAATTTCTTGTCCCTTTTTCACAGTTTCATGAAGACATTTACAAGCAGTAAACCCTTCACCATTCAATTCAACAGTATCAATTCCAATATGAATTAGCAATTCATTACCATTTTTCATTCGAATACCAAATGCGTGTAATGTATTGAATAACATAATAATTTCTCCATCTGCTGGTGAACAAATCACATTATTACTAGGAATGATTGCAACTCCATCACCAAGCATTTTTTCAGCGAATGTTCGATCATTTACCAATTCTATATCGATGCATTTTCCATTTACAGGCGCATATACATCATACTTACCAGATTTATTAAACCACATGTGTATCACCTCCCAGAATAACAAAAAAACTCTCCACATGGCAACCAAAAATATCAAAACGATACATTGTATGGTTATGCCTCCCGAAGAGTTACAGTCCTTTTACAAATCAATAGTATATCAAACAAAAAAGAATGTCAATAATTTTAAGCAAATTTAACTTTTTCCATTTAAATATTTGAACTCGACCTTTTGATGAGTCGCATATCGAGTAGCGACACACATTTGAACTTGATCTTATTTTAGTTACTCTTCAAGTGGCAACAAGTATTTGTGATACATCTATCTCCACTTACATTCTACTATTAGATGTGTGTTGTGACAATTATGACCAATTCAAAAGGACAATATATTTTGTAAGTATAATTATATGAACGATTAGCTACACTTATACATAAAATGAAGAATGCAAATATATTTCATCTAAACAAAATTATTGATATATTAAACAAATATAAATTTTATAAAATTGCACTATGATTTACTCTTTAAATTCAATATTTTTATCGAATACATAAGTTGATTTATGTCCATTTTTAATACTTCCCTCTGTATGACCATCATCGTATCCTATTTCTTCTAAAACCAAAATTTTATATTCTCCAACGTTACTTACATTAAAACTATATATAGTATCTCCACTATGGATTTTATTGTATGTTATATTACATTCTCCAATTCCATCCTTGCCATCACTTGTAAATGTTTTCATTGTTCTTTCTGAAATTTCAATATAATCTTTAGGGTTTAGTTGTTTTACAATATTAGTATCTGTACTTATATTATTTCCGTTATATAAATACCATTTACCGTATATTTTTTTTGGTATTATAAAACTTATAACAATAAATATTACACAGCAAATTAATATTATAAGACCTCTTTTTTTTAATTTACTCATATAAGTCCCTCCTTAAATATGAAAAAATTCATTACTTACATCATTATTATACATAATATATACCATAAATATAAGGGATTTACAACAAATAATACAACTATATAAACTTAATTCCTCTTTTTTTGCATTCTTTTATTTGTGTTCCACAAATTCCTGCTGTACACAAAGAAAAAGACCGATAATAATCGGTCATTCTTATAAGATGGCGTCCACAGCAGGATTCGAACCTGCGACCGCACGCTTAGAAGGCGTGTGCTCTATCCAGCTGAGCTATGTAGACAGAAGTTTCTTTTAGTGCCTAACTATAATACCAAATTTCTCCGTATATTTCAACCGTTAATTTTGAATTCTGCTTGTTCCTTATAAAAGAAGAGATAGTTAGAGATAGAAAAGCGATAGGATTATACAATCTCTACCGCAAATTTATGACACAATTCTACATATTGAGCTACTAGAAATGGGTTCTTTATATCTTGTTCATCTAAACCTTGATAAACAAATAGCTCATCATATAGAACATCACTTCCCTCTATATGAAGGTATCCACTATTCATCTCTACGCCAACAAAAATCTCACTTTCTTTAAACACCTCCGCTCGTTGTTCAAATACATGATGCGAACTAGCATTATCTTCAAGTTGATAAAGTTGTACACACATTGGTGTATTCGGTTGTACTTTCTCTAGATTGTGTTCATTCATTAAAACTTCTTTTTGAATAGCTTGTTGCCACTCCTCGTTCTCAAACGAAATACATCCATACTTTTCTTGTAGATAAGCAATCATTTCTCGAGCGGATTTTCGTGATGGTGTAATCAAGCGATGATATTGTTCGAATATTTCTTTCCATGATTGGACATCTTCCTTAGTAGCTGGTCTCATAAACATAAGAGCACCTCCCCTTTTCTTGTATTGTATCATCCCTTATCCCATAAGAAAAGAGCCTCTTAGAGACTCTTATAAACTTATTCTGTTTCGATCAAACCATAACCGCCATCGTTACGTTTATAAACAACTGCGATTTCATGAGTTTCATCATCACGATAAATAAAGAAATTATGATTTAACATTTCCATACGCATAATTGCTTCATCTAATTCCATTGTATCTGGAATAATAGATTTTGTACGTACGACTTCATCTTCTCCATTGTAGCTTTCTTCAAATTCCATTTCTTCTAAGAATGCATGAGCTAATTTCTCTTTATTCTTTCTAGTAAGTCTTGTTTTTTGACGACGAATCTGATCTTCTAACTTGTCAATTGCTAAATCAATTGCCGCATATAAATCATCATGTACGACTTCGGTACGAAGTACCGCAAATTTCGTAGGAATGGTCACCTCAATTTTTTGTTTGTTTGGATAAACTCGAACAACTACATTAGCGACAACGTTTTCTTCGATCATGAAGTACTTTTCAAGATGATCTAGCTTCTTCTCAATCTTCTCAGCGATTGCCGGTGTAACTGTAATGTTCTTGCCGTAGATTTGGACTTTCATATAAAATCCCTCCTTGTTTCTATAAACATATTATACGTTAAAAAAATGGTTTTAATAGTCTTACATTTTGTGAAATTTTGTGGTAAACTATAGTTGTATCGGGCGACTCCTGTTGATCGCTTTTTTTATACAATTTTTGTAAAGTTATAGAATGGAAATGAGGAAGCCTATGGAAAATTTAATGCACATACTCACAAGTAATGAATATTCTTGCGTCCTATCACAAAATGGGAATATCTATACTGAGGTAAAACATGGCATATTGCCTATCTTACAATTCCTTGAGGAAGGAAAATTAAAAGATAGTTATGTTGCGGACAAAGTCATTGGAAAAGCTGCCGCAATGATGATGGTCCTTGGTGGTGTTAAAGAAGTAGAAACTTTGGTAATCAGTGAACATGCCTATCAATTTTTTATTACCCATCAAATTCCAATTCAATATTCAGAAAAAGTCCCATATATCATAAATCGTAAAAAAGATGGTATGTGCCCTATGGAAGAAACGGTATTACATATCGATGATTTACAAGAAGCTCGTGATGCTTTACAAGTTAAACTAGCATCCTTACGTATCAAGTAAAAGGTCGCCACATAGAATAAGTTTCATTTATAACATTCTGTGTGGTGACCTTTTACATTTTCTTAGCTATTGCTGCACTAAATTCAAAACTTAAACCTTTCGATTTGTATTTAGCTTCAAGCATAAGGATCTATCTTTTGTTAAGTTTGCTTTGATGTATAGTATGATTTTATCCCTCTATCTTGAAGTAAAGTTTAATTTCAAAGCACTCTTCATCGATTAACTCCACCTCCCCTTGCATCGTATGCATCATTTTTTCAATGCTTTTTAAACCTAAATGACTGCTTTTATAATCGTCTCTTTTTTTATTCTTTTGATTTTTAAATGCAAGTATAATATATTTATTATATAGTTCGAAGCTACATATAATTGACTTAGAAGGTTCTGCATATTTGATGATATTAGATACGATATTATTAAATATACGTTTCATAAGATTTACATTTCCATAAATATCCAAACTTATATCTATACTCTTTATTATATATAAGCAAAATCCTTTTATTTCTAAATATTCTTTGTTCTCATTCAATAAAGCGAATACATCCCCCAATGAAACATACTTCATATCGACTTCATTCTTACTGTCAGGCACAGAAGAACACATAAACATTTCATCTGAAAGTTTCTTAATCTCATCTATTTTTCCAATACAATTTTGTAGATATTCTGCATACCTTTCAGGATTTCCTTTTTGTAATTGCATAATTTCAATATATGATTTTAAAGCTGTCAAAGGAGTTCGTAAATCATGAGATAAAGTTTCTATTAATTTTTTATTTGCTTCTTTCCTTTTTTCTTCATTGTTTTGAGTTTCTACGTGTGATAGTCGCATTTGTTCTATATGATAGCCTAGCGAGGCAAGTTCATCATCCCCTTTAGTGATAATTTCATACTCCCAAATCCCAGCAGCTAGCATTTGAATATCATTTTGTAACTTCATAATTTCTCTAACTTTTTTGTACACAAAATGAAACAATACAATTAGAAAAAAGCTTAAAGATATCATCGAAATCATAATCAAATAGGTGTTCATATAGGAAACTACAGGATAGTCATAAATAAGTAATTGAAATGTTTGATTTTTAGTACAGATTGGTAGATTATAAAAATATGGTGTCGTTATAATTTTTATATCATAATTGGTGTCCTTTAAAAACCATTTATATTCTTGGATATCTGGATTATTTGCATAATAATCATTTCCATATTCATCATACAAATAGCTCTCATAGTTTTCTAAATTCAAGCTTGTTAACAACTTTGTAACTTCCTTATCACTGAATGTTTCTAAAGGAACATTCACTAACGTTTCTTTCATGCGTTGAATATACACAGACGGTTCATGTTTTGGAGAATGAAATTCCGCCATATATTCAAAAAATATATATCGATTTTCAAACATAAACAAGAATAAGCCGAGTGCAATCAAAACAGAAAAAAGATTCAATAATACTAGTTTGCTATATAGGCTCGTTAAAAAGCGTAATCTTGTAGAACTCACATGCCTTTCAAATATCCTTGCATCTTTGATTTTCTTACGTATATGTCTGTATAAACAGCCACAAAGAAAAGTGATTAGAAATGAAATCACAAATGCTAAACATCGATAGTATATCAAATACTTTGTGAATTTTGGATAAAAGTCAATACTAACAACATCATTACTAAAAGGGATTCGAATGCTTTGCGCATATTTAGTAGAATGCTTCGTTGGGGCATATCCATCTGAATAAAGCCGAAAAGGACTTTCATCATTTCCTATCACATAGAGAATATATGTATAATCAGGAAGATATTTTTCCATAACTTCTTTTATGATATCTATGTTATCATTTTCTGCTTTTATTCCTATAAACTCTTTCGAAAGGTGATCCATATCTTCACGAGAGATTGAAAAAGAGATGTTGTTATTTTTTTTGAGCATGTCCAAGAGATCGTAACGATAAGAGTACGTAATGAAAAAGCTTAGAAGTAGTATACAAAGAAATCCGTAGATCCGAATACATTTCTTCCCTATTTGTTTAATCACAGCGATACCCCTTTCCCCAAATTGTTCTAATAATTTTGGGATTTTGTGAATCTACCTCTATTTTTTTTCTAAGATTTGCAATATGTACCATAATTGTATTATTTGCCCCAAAGTAATAATTATCTCCCCAAACAGTTTCATATAACGCTTTCACTGTAATAATCTCTCCACGTCTTTTGATAAATGATGCAAGAATATCAAATTCCAATGTCGTTAAGTTGAGGTCTTTTTGATCCCCATATACTTTTTCTGTTGACTTGTCTATTTTGATTCCGTGAACAAATTGAATAGAATTTTGTTCTACTCTTTCCCTATTATATTCGTGATATCTTCTAATAAGCGCTTTTACTTTGCTTAATAATTCAACATAAGAAAAAGGTTTCACTAAATAATCATCACCACCACAGTCGATACCTAATATCTTATCGTCTTCTTGTGATTTCGCACTCAGAAATAAAATAGGTGCGTTGCTGAATTCACGAATCCTAGTACATGTCTGATATCCGTCCATAAAAGGCATCATCACATCTAAAATTATGACATCATACATATCACTCTTTACCATCTCTATCGTTTCTTCTCCATTTTGAGCTTCATAGACTGCATACCCTTCACCTGATAACAAGATAGATACGAGTTCCCTTATTTCTTTATGATCATCAACAACCAGTATTTTCGACAACATAATTTCACTCCTTTTTCTTTATTATATCTTACCATTTGATATAGACTGCGGTTACTTAAGATTTCTTTAGAATCTATTTTATAAAAGAGATATTCACTCTTTGACCTTGCGTTCATTGAACCAAAAGACATATTTCAGTTTGCATAAAAAATGGTATAGAATATCATCATATGATTTCCTATACCATCCCTTTTTATATTATTTTCGCAAGAAAGCGTAACGCATTCCCTAGTGCAATCATCGCAACATTGATTTCATCTAACTCTTTATCCATTTCTTTTAGTAACGCTTGTGTAAACGACGCATCATTCAAATCTTTTACATGTATTTCATCGTATCCTTCATAGAAATCCATATAATCAAGACCCAGACAGATATGATCCATTCCTATGACATCTCCAATATACTTCATATGTTCGATCATATGCTTCATATCCTGTTTTTCTTTATCTTCGTGAACAAAGAAAGGTGCACTAACAATTCCTATAATTCCTTGATGTTCTTGAATCGCCTTCATTTGATCTTTGTATAAATTGCGAGGATGTTCGCATAGATCTCTTGCGTTTGAGTGAGTAGCTAGTACAACTGCATTTTTATATTGCATAATATCCCAAAACGTTTTCTCATTGGCATGAGATACATCAATAGCCATATTTAATTCCATCATTTTTTCAATGACTTCTCTCCCCATTTCGCTAAGTCCATGTTCTTTGTTTCCTCGTACACCACTTGCTAATGCATTTTCATCATTCCAACATAAGGATGCAATACGTACGCCTTGTTGGTACAACCATTCTACCTTTATAGCAGCATCCTCTCGTATTCCACACATTCCTTCAACAGTAATGATTGCCTTTATGTGTCCATTGTCGAGAAGTAGCGTATCTTTATCAAGTATTAAATCTACATCCTCACAACTTGCGATTTCTTCTTTTAAAGCAAGGATCATTTCTTGCATATCTTGCCAAGATTCTTCTCCTTCAAAATTACAGGCCATACAAAGAAAGCTTACGCCTCCTTTTCTTAATTTATCTACATGAAATCTTTTTAGGATATCTCCATGATATCCTTGCTTTCTTTTTTGCATGACATCATACCCAATATCTGCATGCATATCGAATACTTCCATTTTTTCACACTCCTATATATTCTATACTATATGAAAACACCTGTACTTGGTACAGATGTTATGCTTCATAAATAATATCAAAAAACTTCATTTCACGTTCACCACTCATACCACTATCGTATGCTTGATCTTGTAGTTCCTCGCACAACGTAGTTGTAGGTGCACCATATTCGATACAACCATATGCTTTTTCAATCACACAAAGAGCAATATCTGCGGCTTCTTCAAACAATTCCATAAACGATGCATTACTTGAGATATGATCATCACAAGGATGAAACCAAAGAGTATGATGTTCATTTAAAATATCAAATCGATCATCAATCTTACGTTTCACAACATTTCCAGAGATTGCCCAAGGTTTACGCAATATCGTTTCCACACTCTTCAATGCATAATACTTAATATGTTTTGGATCGTATAACATCTTTTGAATATCTTGCCAAGAATCTAATGCATTACGCAATTCATTTACTTTCACTTCCGTATGATATACCTTCTTTGCGACTGGTACATATATACGAGCGATTGCCTTTAACATATCTTCATCATAAGCACACATTTCATGGCTTCTAAATTCTGTAATATCAATGCCTTTTAATTTATCTAGCATCATGGTATCCATCATGGATTCAAATCGATGATGATACCCTGCGCTCAAACCTTTACAGTTTCCCGTACGATAGAAAACATAGGGATGTGTAGTTTTGTCAAGTGCCCAGTGGCATAAATGACCAAACAAATACGCCATCATAGTTTCTTTCGTAACTTCATCTTGTTGTTGTTTTACACACTCTATTGCCGTGCTATAAAATTCATTGATCAAGCTTGCATGCATTTCACTACCTAATCGATTCAATTTATGAGAGCGATGAGCATGCCATGGCTTACTATTGGAAAAGAATAAAAAATCTGGTCCATTACATCCTATATAGAAAATCTGTGGATGTTGTTCAATAATTCTTTTGATATCTTGTTTACGTAATTGTGTAAACACACGTTCTGCGAATAATTTATGCGTGATAATATTTGGCATATTGCTCACTCCTTTATCAACATGTTTATTATACCACATCGATGGATTTCTATCGTAGCATTTTTCTTACAAATTTCTACCTCCATAGGCATTCATACCATGCCATTTTACCCAACTCACATACCGTAATGTAGGGGGTGATCGTATCGCAACTGGATTCTTACAGATAAAGACAACCATTACAAATGAAGCTTTTCCTATTGGTGAAGTGTATCTTCGTATCTTTCAAAAGAAGAATGGTTGTCTGGTCTATGAAGATTTTTTTATGAGCGATAAGACTGGGATGAGTATGGACATTGCACTCTTTGTGCCTGCATCTTGTGATGCCTTAACAGAAGGTGCAAAGGAAGCTTATGCAACGTATCATTTAGAGGTGCGTAAGCTTGGATTTAGAACGCAAAGAATCGAAGGTATTCAAGTTTTTGCGAACATACATTCTACCATATCTATCCCTATGATTCCTTGCGAACAAAATTTGTTTCATGAGGACTATGTTTCTATAATCCCTGTGCATCAATTACAAACTTCGCAAAGTGAATGTAGAGCCAGTTCACCTTCCATGGAACTACAAGGAGGAAAGACCATCATGTTACGTGAAGTCATCATCCCAACAAATATTACCGTTCATTTAGGAAGACCTACTAGTAACGCTGAAAACCTGACGGTACCATTTATATACTATTTGAAAAATGTAGCAAGTTCAGAAGTTTATCCTACCTGGCCGTATGAAGCACTGAAAGCCAACATCTGGGCACAAATTTCATTGGTGTTAAATCGAGTATTTACTGAATGGTATCCAAGTCAGGGCTACAATTTCGATATTACCAACTCGACTGCTTATGACCAGGCATTCGTAAAGAATCGTAATATTTATGACAATATTTCTGCGATTGTTGATGAAGTATTTAATGAATACTTGCAGAAAAGAAACTTTCAAGAACCATTCTATGCGGAATATTGTGATGGAAAAATCGCACAATGTCCTGGCATGAAACAATGGGGTACCTTAGACCTTGCGAATCGTGGATATGACGCATTGCGCATTTTACGTTATTATTATGGAGATCAAGTGCGTATCATATCCAGTGATAATATTCAGGCAATTCAATCGTCTTATCCAGGTACTCCATTACGTCTAGGGGATCGAGGTCCTGTGGTATCACAACTACAAGCCCAATTGAATGGCATCGCCATCAACTATCCTAATATCAAACCTATTTTTCCAGTGAACGGTATCTTTACTCCCACCATGGAAGCAGCTGTGCGTGTATTTCAAAGACAATTCAATCTTACCGTAGATGGTATTGTAGGAAGAGCCACATATTACAAAATAAGCTTTGTTTATGTAGCTGTAAGAAAGTTAGCGGAATTAGGTTCTTTGGGACATTTAGCAAACTTATATAGTGGTGAGTGGCAAGGCAGCGTATTACGTGTTGGAAATCGCGGCGTAGAAACGCAACTTATGCAATACTACCTTTCTTCTATTTCTTTATTTTATCCTGAGATTCCAACAGTATCTATTGATGGTAGATTTGGAAGTACTACAGAAAATGCCGTACTTGCCTTCCAAAGAAGATTTGGGCTTACTGCCGATGGACTTGTTGGACAAGCTACTTGGGAGAGAATTTATGAAATATACACATCTATAGAGAATCAGATACCAAATACGAATACACCCCCTTACCCTGGAACACCTTTGCAACTTGGAAGTGTAGGAGATAGCGTTCTTGCTTTACAGGATGCTTTAATTACCATCAACAAACAATACCCTAGTATTCCTCTTGTAGTAGCGGATGGAATCTTTGGCTCACGTACAGAAGATGCCGTACGTGAATATCAAAGTCTCTTTAATTTAGGAGTGGATGGAATTGTAGGTCCTTCTACATGGGATAGCATATTTAAAACTGCCCAACAAATAGAAAATGGAAGTAATTCTTCATCGACTTCCATAACAGATTTACAAAATCAACTGCAAAGTGTTGCGAGCGTGTATCCTGCCATGCCTAGTGTATCCCTCACAAACACCTATGATGAACAAACAAGAAATGCAATAAAAGCATTTCAACGCATGATGGGCTTACCTGTTCATGGGGAAAGTGATGAACTTACACAGGATGTATTATCACAAATTAGCGAAGAATTATAAAAAGAGGCATTCAAATTGCCTCTTCTTTAGTTGAAAATCTGTTGTATCAATGCCCAAAATGTTGGCGCCAACAAAACCGTAAGAATCCCTGTAACCCCAATAGCTAAGGAACTCATAGCCCCTTCAACCTTCCCCATACTAATCGCTTTTGTCGTACCGATTGCATGTGCACTAGCCCCTAATGCAATACCTCTTGCAATCGGATGTTTGATCCGAAATAAACGAAATACAAAATCAGACATCACCGCTCCTATGATTCCAGTAATCAAGATTGTCAATACAGTGATAGCAGGAATCCCTCCTAATT
>JAVWJF010000064.1:10508-10771 GCA_036639195.1 Longicatena sp. | reverse complement strand
TGATTGAAGAAAAATATTTAAATGCGTAAACATTAAAGAAAAATATTGACATGATAATGTCGAATGAACAAATGCGTAGTGAAATGAAACAACATGCACTAGAACTTGGAAAACCAAATGCATGCCAAGACATATTAGATTGGTGCGACGAAATGAAAAAGGTGAAATGAATTGATGAATATTGAGAAAAGACTACAACCATATGCGGATGTTGAATGTGATGTGCCGTTAAGTTCACGAACAACCTTTCGTATTGGTGGAAA
>JAVWJF010000064.1:0-10498 GCA_036639195.1 Longicatena sp. | reverse complement strand
TATTTCCGAAAAATGAATTAAATTTACTTCGTATTTTGGATATCCTTGATGAAGAAAATATCCCATGCCGTGTATTTGGTAAGGGTAGTAATATTTTATGTAGTGATGACGATTATGAAGGGGCAATTTTATGCTTAGATCGTTATTTTACAGATTTCACATTTGAAGAGAGTGGGGAATGTGTGGTGCAAGCAGGAGCTAGCATCATTTTATTGGCGCATGAGGCAATGAAGCAATCGTTTAGTGGATTGGAATTCGCAAGTGGAATTCCTGGTACTATTGGTGGAGCTGTATTTATGAATGCTGGGGCATATAAGAGTGATATGTCTAAAATATTAAAAGAAGTATATGTGGTACAAGATAAAAATATTGTGACTATGGATGTGAAGGAACTTGCCTATAGTTATCGTCACTCTATTTTTCAATCCAATCGTGATTGGATTATTATTGGGTGTCGTATACAATTGAAGCAAGGAGATCAAAAAGAAATTCGTGACTTGATGGATTCTAGAAGAAAACGTCGTATGGAGTCACAGCCTTTGGATAAACCATGTGCTGGAAGTATGTTTCGTAATCCAGAAAATTATCAGGCATGGGAATTGATTGAGAAGATTGGATATCGTGGGAAACGTATTGGTGGAGCCATGGTTTCTGATAAACACGCAAACTTTGTGGTGAATGAAGATCACGCACGAGCAAGTGATGTGAAGGAACTTGTAGAACATATACAGCAGGAAGTAAGAGAGTGTTTCGATGTAGAATTGATAACGGAAGTTGAGCAATTTAATTGGAAGAAATAGAAGATATTCTATACGATGATGTCGAAGCCAAATATCTTGCCCTGCAAAACAAGAAGAAGAATCGAAAAAAGAAAAGAAGAAAAATTAAAGTATTTACCGTGTTGATACTATTTGTATTTGGGTTTTTATACTTTAGTAGCGATTTATCAAAAGTAAAGTCATTGGATGTAAGTGGAAATGTATTCTATACAAAAGAGACGGTATTGAAGAAAGCACAGCTTTCTTATAATACCCGATACATAGTAATACCAAAGTTTTATATCGAATGGAAACTAGAACAAGATGAATTAATTGAAGATGTTCGTGTAAAGAAGAATTTAAATGGTGTCATTTCTATTCAAGTGAAAGAAAAGACAATTGTTGGATATTATATAGAAGATAGTAAAAACTATATTTTGATGAACGATGGTTCTAAGAAAGAAATAGAACAAGAATATTTGTCATC
Source organism: Longicatena sp. (assembly GCA_036639195.1). Classification (GTDB taxonomy): domain Bacteria; phylum Bacillota_I; class Bacilli_A; order Erysipelotrichales; family Erysipelotrichaceae; genus JAVWJF01. The sequence goes on along the minus strand of JAVWJF010000064.1, from coordinate 9,253 downwards.
CATCGTAAACTTTCCTTTGATTGATGGATTTGATAATGCACAACGAAAGAAATTAGCCAAAGCATTTGGGGCTAAGAATGAAGTAAAGCCAGAAATATTACGTATGATTTCAGAAATCGTACCATATGCGACAAGTTATGATGCACATATGGCAAAGATTGTCATGCAAGATGGAAACGTAATTTATACATCGTATGAATCTATTCCACTTTTAAATAGTTATCTAGAAACCATTGTAAAGTTGAATAAGGATCATGCATGTTTATGGCCTGATATTAATACGGGAAGTATTCAATCTTCGGATTGTACCATAAAAGAATAATCACAGTATTGGATTTCCTTTTGTAATTTGGTATAATTAAAAAGATATAAGGAGGAATTTTATGTCAATCTCTAAAAGTACACAGTATGGTAATATAAATATTTCAATGGATGCGATTGCTTCTTTGGCAGGTGGAGTCGTAACAGAATGCTATGGTGTTGTTGGAATGGCATCTCAGAAATTCGTGAAAGATGGTATTGCGGAATTATTAAAGAAAGAGAACTATACAAAAGGTATCGTTGTACGTCAGGAAGAAGACGGCTTAGAACTTGATTTGTATGTGATTGTTTCACACGGTATTAAAATCAGCGAAGTTGTTCATGAAGTACAAGAACGAGTAAAATATATGTTAGAAAAATCTCTAGAACTGGAATTCAACAAAGTCAATGTGTTTGTCCAGGATGTGAAAGTCATTAAGTAGGTGTAATTGAAAATGGATATGATTAGTGGAAAACTGTTTAAGGATATGTTAGCAAGTGGTGCCAACAACTTGTCAAATAAGTTCAGTGAAATTGACGCATTGAATGTCTTCCCAGTACCAGATGGTGATACGGGGACAAACATGTCTTTAACCTTTAGTGCAGGTGTAAAAGATGCACTTGCATGTCATAGTGATGATGTGTGTGAAATTGCGAAGGTTCTTTCGAAAGGACTTTTAATGGGAGCTAGAGGAAACTCTGGGGTTATTACATCTCAGATTTTTAGAGGTCTTTATCAAGGCGTAGATGGTATGAAGGAAGTCAATGGCTTCCAGTTAGCCAATGCTTTGGTAAGTGGATCACGTGTTGCCTATAAGGCAGTTATGCGTCCTGTAGAAGGTACCATTCTTACCGTAGTTCGTGAAGCAGCAGATTATACATATGCGTTTGCGAGCGGGAAAGAAGACGTTACTTGTTTAGAAGTTATGGAAAAGATGGTAATAGAATCTAAAGAAAGTTTAGAGCGTACACCAGATCTTCTACCAGTTCTAAAAGAAGTAGGCGTTGTAGATAGTGGTGGAGCTGGATTATTAACTATTTTTGAAGGTTTCCTTTCTGCTATGAAAGGGACTGTGATTGAAAAAGAAGATGCTAGCGAAAATAAAGAAGTTGCTGGTGCTGCGATGGAGAGTGAAGAATTTGGGTATTGTACTGAATTCATCATTCGTTTATCAAGCAGTGGTATGCAACACTTTAAAGAAGAAGCATTAAAGAATTCATTGGCACGTATTGGTAATTCTATCGTATGTGTTCAAGATGATGATATCGTAAAAGTACATGTTCATACATTAACACCTGGAGAAGCATTGAATCTAGGACAACGTTATGGTGAATTTGTGAAGTTAAAGATTGAAAACATGCAGGAACAACATGAGAATATCATGATGAATGCAAGTGTAGAAGCTGCACCAAAAGAAGAAAAACCAAAACAGAAGTACGCAATCATTACAGTTGCGGCTGGAGATGGTTTACGTGATATGTTCACAGAGTTACGTGCTGATTATGTAATCAGTGGTGGTCAAACAATGAACCCATCTACAGAGGACTTTGTAGAAGCCATTAACGAAGTGAATGCAGAAAACATCTTCATTCTTCCAAATAACTCTAATATTATCTTAGCGGCGCAACAAGCAGCTACGGTATGTGAAGATATGAACGTACATGTAATTCCAAGTAGAAGTATTCCTCAAGGATTATGCGCGTGTATCAACTTCAATCCAGATGTTGACTTTGATATGAATCTTTCAGAAATGAACGATGCCTTATCTCTTGTGAAGACTGGACAAATTACGTATGCAATCAAAGATACAACATTCGAAGGCATGGAGATTAAAGCTGGAGATTATATGGGTATCAAAGAAAAAGATATTGTAATTTCGATTACAGACAAAATGGAAGCGACAAAACAATTGATTGATCAAATGGTCGATGAAGAAAGTGAAATCGTAACCTTAATCTATGGTGAAGATGTAAATGAAGAGGAAGCGAATGCCATTTCTTCCTATATCGAAGATAAGTTCGATGTAGAAGTAGAAATGAACAATGGTATGCAACCAGTATATTCCTTCATCATTGGAGTAGAGTAAAACGTAAAAGTGCCTAACGGCGCTTTTTTATATGATTGAATTTTTATTTTCATGTATGATATGATACTAGAAACAAATATATTGGAGAAATTAAATGAACATAGATGGTAAAAAATATCCTACATTTGATATACAAAAGGACACGCATTTATTTATAGAACCACATCCAAAATTAAGCGATTGTATAGCACATTATACGTATATGCAAGATCAATGTTTTGAACAAAATGCCAGTTTAACACTGGTTCCAGATGCAGCAGGTTGTTTGGTCTTACAAGATAGTGGGAATGGTCTTGAGTGTATGTTTTGGGGACCTACTACAAGAAGTGTAAAGGTACATGCAAATCCTAATCTTCATTTTCGCTTCTTTGTGGAATTTCACCCAACGGGTGCCTATGCATTGTTTCATCATGATTTGAACACGTATATAAATATATTAGCAGATTTGAAGGAAGTGGATGAAACAGTGGAAACAAAGATGATAGAGGCATATCATACATCTTCGTACTTGCATACCTTTGTACAACGAGTGGATGAGATCTTTTTAAAACTATTACATAAGAATGAAGAAGAAGATAAAAAGCTAAAAGCTTTTGTATTACAGCCAAGTAAAATTGAGGGAATGGGGTATAGCAAGCGCCATGTTCAACGTTTATACCAAAAGCAACTTGGGTGTAGTCGAAAGGACTATCAACGCGTAGAACGTATCAATCAAGCAGTAAAACAACTTCAAGAAACAAGTGACAGTGTGGCAGTGGTTGCTCAAGCATGTGGGTATTATGATGAATCGCATTTTATTCATGATTTTAGTAGTGTGTTGGGTGTATCTCCAAAACAATACAAAGAAACTATGTCCGTTTTTTACAATGAAGAACGCAAGTTCTAAAGTATACTTTACTTACTGAAGGAGGTACTTATGAAATATCAAGGAATATGTATGGCATCAAGAGATTTAGAGAAGACAAAAGCATTTTATAAGAATTTGTTAGGCGCAAGAGTGATTCAAGATTTTGGTGAGAATATTACGTTAACAGGTGGGTATTCTTTTCAAATCTTACATAGTTGGATGAATTTTCTAGGAAAAGAAGAAAATGAAATTGTGTTCGGTGGAAATACACAAGAACTTTATTTTGAACATGATGATTTAGAAGAAATCATGGATAAGATAAAACAGTATCAAGTAGAATGTATCCATGGGATACAAGAACACTCTTGGGGACAAAGAGGAATTCGTTTCTATGATCCAGATAAACACATCATTGAAGTAAGTGAAAGTATGTCTTGTATGGTAAAACGAATGAAACAACAAGGAATGAATGAACAAAAAATTCATCAAAAGACGGGATTATCCGTTGCCATGGTAAAACGATTTTTAAGTAAATAGTAAAAAAAAGCTAGATTTCATAGCTTTTTTTTAGATATGACACAGGTTGTCATATCTGATGTGCTATACTTTCTAAAAAGAGGAGGAAGTTCATGACAACAGCAACCATAGAATTTGAGATAGAGAAAAGTGTAGAGGAAGTATGGAACGTAATAACGGATTTACAGCAGTATGAATGGCGAAGTGATATTCTTCAAATTAAAATTCTTGATGATAAAACCTTCATAGAAGTATCCAAAGATGATATTGAAACGACATTTACCATTACTTCTTTTGAAGTGGGTAAGCGTTATGCGTTTGATATTGATAATAAAAATATGAAAGGGCATTGGATAGGTTTGTTTGAGAAAACAAATAAGGGAACCAAAGTAATCTTTGAAGAACAAGTAGAAGTAAAACATGCGATTATGAAATTGTTTGTGAAGAAATTTCTTACCAAACAACAAACAACATATGTAGATGATTTGAGAAATGTATGGAAATAGGATACCAAGCGTATTCTATTTTTTTGAAATAAACAGTATATAACAGTTGACAACAGTTATATACTGTTATATACTGTTTATAGAACAGGAGGAGATTATGAAAATAATTATCAGTAATGCATCCATGGTACCAATCTATGAACAAATCATGGATCAAATAAAGAGTGCCATTGTAAAAGGGGATACATCCTTTGAAGAAGCGCTCCCATCTGTTCGCTCACTGGCAAAAGATCTTAAAATCAGTGCATTGACAGTAAAGAAAGCCTATGACAATCTTGAACGTGAAGGTTTCATCGTTACCATACATGGGAAAGGTAGCTTTATTGCGAATACAAATGCAGATTTATTGTTAGAGGAGCAGAAAAAAGAAGTAGAAGCTGATTTGGAAAAGGCCGTCCAAAAGGCAAAACAATGTGGAATGAGTCTTCAAGAGATTCAAGATTTAATTACACTTATTATGGAGGGATAACTTATGATGCTGGAAATGAAAGATGTTAGAAAACAATACGATCGATTTTTGTTAGATTGTACTTTACGAATAGAAGAGGGGCGCGTTGTAGGCCTTGTTGGTCAAAATGGAGCAGGTAAGACAACCACATTTAAAGCAATGCTTAATCTTATTGATATTGATGCAGGTACCATTTCTTTATTTGGTAAAGCACATGATCAATTAAGTGTAGAAGATAAGATGAAGATAGGCGTTGTGTTAAGTGATGCAGGATTTTCAGAATATCTGAATGTAAAAGGTGTTCTATCCATTGTACGTAACTTATATAAGAACTTTAATGAAACTGAATTTTTGAAGAAGTGTGCAACTTTTCAAATACCGATGGATAAAAAAATAAAAGATTTCTCTACAGGGATGAAGGCAAAATTAAAATTGATTGTGGCGATGAGTCATGATGCGAAAATATTGATTTTAGATGAACCTACAGCTGGTTTGGATGTCATTGCACGTGATGAATTATTAGATATGTTACGAGGGTATATGGAAGATGAAACACATTCTATCTTGATCAGTTCTCATATTTCATCTGATTTAGAAAGCTTATGTGATGACTTCTATATGATTCATAATGGAAAGATTGTACTACACGAAGATACAGACGTACTCTTAAGTGACTATGGAATTTTAAAAGTAAGTGAAAAACAATTTCAAACATTAGAAAAACAATATATTCTAAAAGTAAAAGAAGAATCATTTGGATATCGTTGTTTAACGAAAGAAAAACAGTTCTTTATGGATAATTACCCAGATATCGTTGTGGAAAAAGGAACGATGGATGAAATGATTTTAATGATGGTGAAAGGAGACTCTATATGAAAGGATTACTCATAAAAGATTTTCAAGTATTACGTACCAATCGACAATTGTTAATCGTTGTACTCGCAATGTTTGTATTCTTTGGTTTAACCCAAGATGGTGCTAATGTCTTTATGGTGAGTTATGTGACCGTGGTATCAGGCATGTTGGTTATGAGTACCATTTCTTATGATGAACTCGATCATGGATACTCCTTCTTATTTACACTTCCTATCACACGTTCTTTATATGTACGTGAGAAATACTTGTTTGGATGTATCTTGTCATTCAGTGGATGGTTATTATCTTCTCTTGTATCCACTGGATTATATATGGCACGCTCTTCTGTTATCAATTGGTCTGAATGGGGATTTACGCTAGGTGCTTTTATCTTCATCATCTTCATTCTATTAAGCGTGATGTTGCCAGTACAACTAAAGTTTGGTGGAGAAAAAGGAAGAATTGCCCTGATTGGTATGATTGCAGGAGCATTTGCGGTAGGTGCACTTGTGATAACGGCGGCAAAATACTTCAACATTGATTTTACTTCTTTGTATCAAATGGTAGAATCCATGGGTTCGCTAGGTATTGTGGCGGTAATGGTTGTGGTAACATTGGCAATCGTGGCAGTATCTTATCGTATTTCTTTAAACATAATGAACAAAAAACAATTCTAAGACATATACGATACCTCATAAAGTATGCTATAATAGCACTACTTGTGAGGTATTTTTATGGAACATGAACAATTAGAAGAAGTTAGCTTAAACTGGAGAAAAGAAGTACAAGAAATCTACGCTTCCTTTGTTGCATCAAAACAAGTTTTATCCGATGCAAAGAAAGAACAATTGCGTACATTGTTGGAAGATCGTGATGCTGAAGTAAGTATCGATGAATATGTAAATATCATGTATATGAAAGGCAAAACATACGAGAGTGAAGGTAATCGCAATGCAGCAAGATATTGTGCTATGCGTATTTTATGGATGAAAGAATGTTACGAAAAGCCAAAGAAGAAAAGACCTAGGTTTTTAGATATGCATCCTTATACCTTCCGTGATGAAGTATTAGCGTTTGTTCGTGAATATACAGATTTTCTAACAGAAACATACGCAAATATCAATCGCAAATTACTTATTATCAGTGGACTTCTATTAGTTGTAGTGATTGCGATATTATTCTTTGTGTTGCAGGTGAATATTCTTCTAGCAATCGTCGAGGGAATCGGACTATGTGCATTGAATTTCTGGTTACAGAAAAGAAAGCTTCCAGAGATGTTTCAAAAGAATCAAACCAATGTGATTGAAAAATATATCGATGCGGATCTTTTAGAATTCGATCGTTCATATCGAGTATTTTAAATATATGGTATAATGTCAATGTTATCATAAGTCTACGTAAGGTGTTGAAAACTTTGTTCATAATATTCAGTTAAAGGAGATCGTATGGAAACTTTAAGTAAAATTTTTAAATATAAATATGAAATTGCTCTCATAACATTACATATTTTTATCACTTCATATTGTGTCTTTAGTAACCAAATGCAAGTTCAATATACGATGGCGTTTATCATGGTATTTGTCCTCTTTTTCCTAATACATAAGAACTATGTAAATGCAAAACTATACGCTATTGGTATCATTTGTTTACTTCTAGGTTTTGTTTGTCTTCTTTGTCTTTTAAATAACAAAGCTTATGTGGAGGTAATCAACGCATATTGTACACATTTGTTTTTACTTTATACAAGCATTTATATAAGGAATAGAATGTCTAAATTTTAAATAACAGATGTCAGGAATATGTTGGTTGTAGTTTTATCTGAGAATAATAATAGAATAGATAGGCTATACGGTAATGTTTGGAAGTTCATTATACTAGCAAATAAAGGATTCATTCTTATACAAAATAGGAATGGGTCCTTTCTACATTATGGAAAATGATGTTAATTTGATGTTTTTAGCACTAAAGTGTTGACAGTGCTAAAAAACTGTCATATACTATTAGCAGACATAGAGGATGAGTGCTAGAAAGGAGTGAATGGAATGTTAACAAACCGTCAGACATTGATTTTTAAAGCCATCGTTGATGAGTTCACGAGAACGGCAGAACCCGTTGGTTCCAAGTCCTTGATGGATATGTTAGATTTTGTTTGCTCAAGTGCTACGATTCGTAATGAAATGGCAGCGTTAGAAGAACTAGGGTTGCTAGAAAAGACCCATACATCAAGTGGTCGTATCCCAAGTAGCAAGGGATATCGCTTCTATGTTGAACATCTAATGGAGAAGCAACTAGATGATACCGTTAAGAATTCTTTAACGCAAATCTTCAGTGAGCGTCATTACTCCATAGAGGAAATCGTCAAGAAGAGTTGTGATATACTTTCTCAGATGACATCCTTAACATCCATAGTATTAGGTCCTGAAAGTCGTACCCAAACCTTACAGCATATTCAATTGTTTCCTTTGAGCGAAAGAAGTGCTGTGGCAGTCTTTATCACAGACCATGGGCATACGGAGAACAAGACATTTAACTTTAATACAGATGTTGGTGTAGAGGATATCAAAACTTGTTGTAACTTATTGAACGATAAGTTAGCAGGAACCCCAATCAATGAAATTGTAGTGCGTATGAATGAGATTGAGCCATTGCTTGCATCTCATGTAGCTCGTCATGAAGTGTTATTTGAAGCCTTTGTGAATGCATTTATGCGATTTGCGACAAACAATGTGTATTGTAGCGGTCAATCCAACATGCTCTATCAACCGGAATTTGCGGATATAGAGAAGTTAAAGGAATTGATGAAAATGCTAGAAGATAGTTCTTTGTTTCGTCAGATTGCGAATCATGAAGGAAACATGGCAATTGAAATTGGTGGAGAACATGAACTTATTCAAGTCAATAATGTGGCGGTCATTTCTTCGAAGTTCAAAATCAATGATGATGAACAAGGGGAGCTAATGATTGTTGGACCTACTCGCATGCAATACAATCGTGTGGTTGCGTTGATGGAGTATATGAGTAAAGTAATTGAAGATATGTATAGGAATGAACGATAGGAGGTCAACATGCAGGACGAAAAAGATGTAATAGAAAAAGAAACATGTGATTGTGAATGCAATGAAGAAGTTGTTAATGAAGAAAACAAAGAAGTAGAACAGGCAGAGGCTTCCAAAGAAAGCAAGGAAGATAAAAAATCTAGTAAGTTTGGTAAGAAAAAGAAAATTGAAGAATTAGAAGAAGAAATTATAAAATTGAAAGAAGAAATCGCCGCTAGTAAGAATGCTTATTTCAAAGCATATGCAGATGCGGAAAACTTGAAGAAACGTTTACAAAGCGAAGCAGACAATGTTCGTAAATATCGTATTCAAGGATTTGCTTCTGAAGTATTACCAATTATTGATAACCTAGAGCGTGCGCTTAATGTAAAGAGCGAAGATGAAGCATTAAAAAACTATGTAAAAGGGTTTGAAATGATTTATCAGCAGTTAATCGCCGTACTAGATAAAGAAGGCGTTAAAGAAATTGAAGCGTTGAATCAACCATTTGATCCAAACATCCATCAAGCATTGATGCAAGAAACGATAGAAGGTGTGGAATCAGGAATTGTTGTGGAAGTGCTTCAAAAAGGATATATGTTAAAAGATCGCGTATTACGCGCTACACTTGTAAAAGTAAGTGAATAAAATAGGAGGAA
>JAVWJF010000063.1:0-10832 GCA_036639195.1 Longicatena sp. | reverse complement strand
CATATTTCTTCTGTATAATTTCTAATTGTTGATGAAGGCTTTCAAATCGTTGGTGTTCCTTCTCTAAAAAATTTTCTTTTTCTTTTGTGTATGGTCCTTCTAGATTGTTTAAATATTGAATATAGAACTTTTCATCTCTATCTAAATAGAGTTTCGATTGAGAAGCTTGAAAGCCTTGAATCCCTAAAAATAGTAAAAATATAAAGACTACCTTTTGAAGCCATAAAAATTTATACGCTTCCTGTTTCCAAAGGGTTAAGGCGTAACGATGTTTCTTCGTGAAAGAGGGGATTACAAATTCCCATAGTGCTAACTTTTTGATATAAACAACACAACAACAAGACCCCATTACAATAGAACAAAAAGTAATCGCAATAGTAGATAACAATCCCAAGGACATAGGATTGTTAAAGATGTTGAAGTTTACGTATTGTTTTAACAATGTTTCACTTTGAAGAAGGGTGAAAAAATTACAGTAGTATAGTGCACGTAATTCTCCATTTGGATTTATGAATTTTGTGCAAAGGTATCCAACTATCAAAAGAAAGAGAATGATTGCTATAGAAGTATTACGATTCTTAAAAAGTAGAGAAATGGTAACTATGATTGCTCCTAAGCACCATAAGGTAATCCATTTCAATCCTAGAAACAGGCATAGAAATGTCTTTACATCGATATTTAAAGCGCATTTTGAATAACTGGATAGCGACTGAAGAGACCTTGATAGATCCCCTAATCCATAAAGCATGTGCATCATACTTAAATTTATTAGGAAGAAGACACAACTTATGATTAGAATGGAGAATGACATAACTGATAACTTTGAGAGAATCGTTTTAAAATTTCCTAAGGGAGTTGCTTGAATAATAGAAAACAAATTGCGTTCTTTTTCTTCCATAATTAAATATGTGGATATCGCTAGCAAAACAATGAGTAATAAAACACTTGTCAAAGGAGATAGTGCCTCTACGATTCCTTTTTCACTTGTATACACAATTGTACTTTTTCCCAATTTTTTGAAATCATGAGCCGTTTTTTTGATGTTTTCTTGTACATAGGAGTCTTCTGTTTGAAAGATTGATATTTGTTGAAGGGATGTAGCTCTTTCTTGTATTTCATCTAAAAAGCTAGGGTACTCATATAGGGTTTTCATTTCTTGATAGTACATGTCCACAAGTTGAACTTCAACGTCGTATTGATTTGAAAATTGTAAATCTACTTTTTTATCACCATTTGGATAACGTTGCTCTATGCCTGGATATTGTGAACGTAAGAAAGCTAGTTGTTTTGTATTGGGTTCACTTGAATCCGCTTGTAATTGTTTTATCTGGGATATTACTTCATATGCCTGTAATCGTTCACGATAATTTTTAATATAATCATATCGTTCATCATTAGGGAGGGAAGAAAGCTTTTGTTCTACTCTTTGGTAATAGGATGGAGCTATTTTATTATTTATAAATTGGGTATATCCAAGATATGCAAGATTGAATATGAATAAAAAGGCAAGTAATGTTAGAAAAGATTTACGATGCCATAACTTATACCATTCCATTTTACAAAGAGATATCATAATACTTCCTCTTGAAACAAGGAAAGATAGATTTCTTCTAACTGATACTCTTGATATTTTTTATATAACACTTCAGGAGAGGCTTCTTCAATCATGCGCCCCTTTTTTAAAAAAAGGATATAATCAGCGATGCTTTCAACATCGGAAACTACATGTGTCGCAATTAAAAGTATATGATCTTTACCTAAACGTTCAAATACATTACGTAAAGATACTCGTTCCTTAGGGTCTAATCCAGCCGTTGGCTCATCGAATAATAGTATTTTAGGATTTCCTAGAAGTGCATTTGCGACTAGTAATCGCTGTTTCATTCCTCCTGAGTAAGTCTTGCATCTCTTTTTCAAATGCTCTTCCATATTTACGGATTTCGCAACTCTTTTCACTTCTGCCTGAATTTGATCCTTGGGAATATCTTTTAATAAAGCCATATACGTGAGAAAACGTTCACCACTAAATTCATCATATAATCCTTGTTGTTGAGGAGCGTATCCTAAATCACGATAATAAGAACTCGCATTCTTTGAGATGTCTTTTCCATCATATAAGACTTCTCCTTGATCTTTTTTGCATTGGTTACATAAGATACGCATGAATGTACTTTTACCAGAACCATTAGGTCCTAGTAACGCATAAATTCCAACCTCTAATGTAAGAGAGATGTCCTGCAAGGCTGTGATATCTTTATATATCTTATGAACATGTTTAATTTCTAACATAATTCACCTACTGATCAATAGAGGAAACATCCTCAAATGTATCCAATCCATTATAAAAATCGCTTTTCGAAATCAATCCATAATACGCCTTATCTGTTTCAAATTGTTGTGTTCCTGCCCATGTGGTTTCCATGTGCCCATCTTTTCTATACAACATAAAATAGTTGTCTTTTGTTGCGCCTAAAATACGGAGAGGTTCATTCGTACCTTTTACAAGCTGTGTTACTTCACTCACAGCATCCTTTTCTAATGAATATACAAACGATTTTACATATTCATTTTCTGCGTTGTTGTTCCATGCCTCTATGACAAGGTAGCCATCCGTAATCTCAGTACTCAAAACATAGGTATATCCAGAATTAAGCTGTGTCAGTACTTCCACATTACCATCTTGTATATTTTGTTTACACAATTCGTTTTGTTGCGTTAAATAAAAGACATAATCACCATCAAAGGTTGGATAGTGTTCATTTGTGGAAAATTCTTTTCCAAGTTTGTTTTGTTTACTATCATATGTTTGATACATGGTGGTTGCTTGCATAGATACTCGATCATAGGTTTCATAATCCTTATTCTTTAATAATTCGTCAAGGTCTTGCGAATAGTGTAGGTTTTGAAATAATATTGTGTTTTGTTTAGCACCAACCATAAATTTATCTTTCATATTTTGACTTGTGCTCTTTTCGCCATTTTCAAGATTAATTTTATATAAAAAACTATCTGTTTTAATTTCAGTGGAACTATTCTCATCCATCGCAATTAAGTCATGTTTACTTGCAACAACATAAAGTGTATCCTCACTTAATGCAATCACTGTTGACTCAAATTCAAATCCTTCCTCTAGTTTGCATAGGATTTTTTTATTTTTACCATCGATATCCATTCGATATAAGATAGAGGGATTTCCTTGTTCTTTCTCAATGCTTCCATCTGCCTTTACTACATTGCCCATGGAAGGATTCTTCAATAGATATAGATGATTATTTGAAACAAATAAAGAAGTAAGACCACCTAAAGGCAAATATGATGTACAAGAGTCGTTATCATGTGAACATTGAGGTTTATCACACAAATAAACTTCTTGTTTACTCGCATAATCAAAGTAGCGTATATTATATCTTGTTTCTCCTTTTTCATTATCGACCATCACCATATGGTAAAACCCGTCTTCTGTCGAAAAACCTTCACTCAGATTGAGATATTGTAAATTCTGTGCAGATGTATTTTTACCACTCGTTGATACTTCCGTTTTCTCATCTGTTTTATTACTTGAACAGGCACATAATAAGATACTTAAAGCTACGATTAAAATTTTTTTCATCTTTCTTCATCTCCTTATATAAGAAGATGATAAAGGAACATTGTATCAGAGTTGTAAATAAAAACATAAAGTTCAAACAGTTATGAACTTTATGTCTTTTAACGGAAAATTATTTGAGAATTTTCATGTCTACCAATTGGCATGAATGATACTGTATAGGATTTTGTTTTGTCATCGTGTACTTCACTTATACACAATTCTGCACGCAATTGGTAAGAAGAAAAACTTCCTTCGATTTGTGTCCAGTCTTCGATATCGTTTAAATCAAGATAGCTAATGAATTTACGAAGATGGGTATATTTTTGTTTAGTGGTAAACGATGTAGCGTTTGGATTTGTAATAGTAAATCCAATGATTTTATTCGACTTCTTATCTAATGTAAATCTCGCTCCTTCTACATAACCGTTTTCCATACTGTAAATGATATCAAGGTGATGTGTTCCAGTTTCGTTTTCAGATATTTGTAGTGTTCCAAAGGGAATTGTAAAAGGTTCTTCCTCTGAAAGTTTTAAGTACTCTTTCTTGATAATTCCATCTTTTATGAATGTGTTAATTTCTGTTTCAAAAGAATGAATGATGGGTCTTAATACAGAAAGTTGTTCTTCGTTATACTGTGAAATATTTGTTAAATCATAGGAAGTTTTTAACGATTCATTTCCATAAAACGATGTATATAGTGCTTGCGCAACTTCGTGATTTTCTAGGAGTTCTTTATCGTGCTGTTTACCTGTCCATGTTTTGTTCATAGATAAAGTTTGTTGATCAATCAGCAGGAAACAAAGATAAGGAATACATAAGGAAAAAAGAATCATACCAAGTAAAAGATAACGTATTTTATGCTTCATTAAAATCCACCTCCAATTGAAATGTGATGCTTGTTCCTTGTGAAGGAGAGGATTGTATATGCAGTTCACAGTTATGTAACTCACATATCTGTTTGCATATGGAAAGACCAAGGCCTGCTCCACCTTTTGTGCGTTTACGTGAAGGGTCTGCCATATAGAATGGTTCACAAGCTTTTAATAATTGTTCTTCATCCATCCCAATACCTTCATCTATGATTTTAAATTCATAAGTCGAGGAAGTAAGACACCCTTCTATACGAACGATTGTACCTTGGGATGCTTTTAATGCATTATCAATTAAGTTTTTTAAAAGTGTATATAAAAGGGTAGGATTACTTAATACAATCGCATCTTCTACATGAAATACGACATTCGATACTTGAAGGGCTTTATAGTACTCCTTAAGTTGTTTTATCAAAGGGGTGAGGGAAGTTTTTTCTAACGCTACGTGTAAATTGCTTAGTGATAGCAATTCCATAAGACTAGTAGATAATTGTTCTAAGCGAGTACCTTCTTGATAAATAAAATGTGCAGATTTTTGAATGGTTTCAAGATCACATTCATAACTTCTTAGCATATCTGCAAATCCAATAATCGCAGTCATAGGGGTCTTGATTTCATGAGAAAAACTTCCCATGAAGGTTTCTTTAGCTTCAGCGTTCGCTTTCAGTTCTTGAATCGTTGAATAGGTAGCATTTGCCATTTCATCAAAACTTTGACTTAACTCACCGATTTCATCTATTCGATGGATGTTTGTTCGCTGTTCATAGTGTCCTTTTGCGATATGTTGAGAGATTTCATTTAGTTTGTTAATAGGCTGTGTAAGACGATTGGAAAAGAAACGTATGATAAAAAAGGCGATGGTTAACATTCCTATATCCATTATTATGAAACTTTGAAATTGCATAGTTCGTTCCTGATAGATGGAAGAGAGATCATAGCTATTGCATAAGATGTAATCATCTGAAAAATTTGGAGAAATATAACTACTGATGTACATGGTATAAGTGGAATTCTCATGTTCGATTGTGTAGGCATTTGTACTCTTTATATACTTTGATAAATCTTTTTTCTTTATGGTGCTTGATAATAGAGTATCTGTAGATTGATAGAGCGCATAAGCTTCCCCTTTTTTTGTTTTTGTATTGGATATTTGTTGAAGATAATAAATAGCCATAGAATTCATCTTGTCTCGGTTATAACCATACTGAGTTCTTGGTTGTGCTCCATCTTGTACTAATTTAGTTTCTAAGGAATATGAGAGAGTTAAATGCTGATCTATATTTTGTTGAATGCTTTCGTTTAAAAGGCGGGTATGATTTTGTGTGATTAGGTAAGTTCCACCTACAGAGAAAACAATCGCAATTGTGGAAAGACAAATCCAAATGATTTTTTCAGCTAAACGCATCTTATACCTCCAACATATATCCAATACGATATATGGTTTTAATATAATCTTGCCAATCCAACTTTTTTCGCAATCTTTGGATATGTAAATCTAAAGTTCTTGTATCATAGAGTTCATCTGTATGCCAAAGCTTTTGATAGATAACTTCACGATAAAGCGCAATGTTTTTATTACGTATGAGATAGAGCAATACATTATATTCCATTTTCGTTAAATCTATTTTTTTATTATCTTTCGTCACTGTTCTAGCGTCTTGATTGATGGTAATATCATGTATAGAAAAGATGTTATCACTTTTTTTATAACGACGTAATACACTTTCTATACGTGCGATTAATTCATCGATTGAAAATGGTTTTACTAGGTAATCATCCGCTCCCATATGCAAACCTTTTACACGATCCTTAATATCACCTTTCGCCGTAATAAAAATAATAGGAGTATGACCATTTACATATTCCAGTATTTCATATCCATTTACGTTTGGTAACATAATATCTAATAATAGCAAATCAAAGTCATGAGAATCTATCATTTCAATTGCTTTTGCGCCATCTTCAACGCAAATACACTCATAGCCAAAACGCGTTACATTCATACGTATGAGTTCACGAATACTTTGTTCATCTTCTACAATTAACAACTTCATAATTTCACCTTCATTTGATATTATCATATCATAGATGTGTATCCAAGTTGTATCAAGGATGTTGTAAAGTATAAAAAATAAGAATGTGTACATCTTAACTATAGGTGATCAAGATGTATGAAAAACGCATACAAGAATTAAAACAGAAATTATATGTAGATCAAAATTTTGATGTTGTATCCAAAGCAATGTTGGTTCAAAATATTCATATGACATTGTTTTTTGTAGATGGTTTTGCGAAAGATGAAATCTTAGAGAAAATGATGGAGTTTCTATTAAAGGCAGATATTAAAGAAACAGTAGAAAAGGATAGTGTACAGGTGTTTTGTGATCGATTCATTTCTTATCTTGAAGTAGATGTAAAAGCGGATATGAAAGATTTGATTACAGCAGTATTGAGTGGTTCTATTGTGTTGATGGTGGAAGGGTATGAAGAAGGTATCGTAATCGATGCAAGAACATATCCAGTAAGAGGTATGGAAGAGCCACAAGATGATAAGGTATTAAGAGGAAGTCGTGATGGGTTTGTTGAGACCTTAATTTTTAATACCGCTTTGATACGAAGAAGAATACGTGATTCACATTTGCGCATGGAATATACAAGCGTTGGTTCTATAAGTAAGAGTGATATAGTGCTTTGTTATATGGATGGATTAATTGATGAAGATATGTTAAAGGATGTACGAAGAATGCTATCTGAAATACAAGTAGAAGCTTTAACGATGGCACATGAAAGCATAGCGGAAGCATTGGTGCCTCATAAATATCTAAATCCTTTTCCAAAGGTTCGCTATACCGAACGCCCTGATACTGCAAGTAGTAACATATTAGAAGGAAAGCTTATTTTAATGATTGATAATTCACCAAGTGTTTTAATACTACCAACAAGTTTCTTTGATTTTATACAAGAGGCACAGGATTATTACTTACCACCGATTACCGGAAGCTATTTAAGAATCATAAGAATCCTTGTTTTCTTTATTACACTATTAGTGACTCCTGTTTGGTTCTATCTTAATCTCAATCCTACTTTATGTCCTGATTGGTTTCGCTTCACTCTCATAAAAGATCAAGGAAATGTACCAATCATTGTACAATTGTTATTGTTGGAGTTTGGTATTGATGCGTTAAAGATGGCAAGCTTGAATACGCCGAATTCCTTAGGTAGTACCTTTAGTATTATAGGAGCACTTATTTTGGGAGAGTTCGCGATCAATGCAGGCTGGCTCGCTCCCGAAATTATCCTGTATATGGCATTTGTGGCACTTGCGGATTTTACACAACCTAGTTTTGAATTGGGATATGCGATTAAATTTATGCGAATCATGATTTTAATACTAACTGCAATATCTCCACGTTTTGGATTTTGGATAGGAATTATTGCAATGTTATGCATTATGATTTCCAATAAGACGGTTACAAAAACTTCTTATTTCTATCCTCTGTTTCCATTTAACGGGAAGGATTTTAAAATGATTTTTGCACGTAAAAAATTAAGAGGAAAAAGCAGCACGAAATCATAACCAAAGATGCACCTTGGTGGTATAATAGAGACAAGGTGATATATATGGAAAAAACGTATCGAGATATTATGATTGCTAGTACGGTAGAAATACTCTGCCTTCCTCTATTTTATTCTCTCTATGAACCAGAGTATCTGCGTTTTTTCTTTTGGATTTTGTTATTTGCTTTAGATTCCTTTATGCTTAAAAGATTACCTTTTTTTGAGCTTATGAAATTATATACACAAGAAGGGTATAAAAAAGAGCGAAGACAGATTATTATCATGGAAGTTATCTTCTTTGTAGGGCTTGTGATTTTGGCCTTTAAAAACATAAGTTTAGCTGGAATTGTGCTACTAAATGACATCATTGTAGACTTTTTATGTTTTATCACGGCAATGAATGAAAAGAAAAACAAATAGGAACTTTCAAAATAAATAGAACTGTGCTAAAATATCTTACGTAATGATTATTTTAATTAGGAGGAAATTACATGGCAAATTGTTTAGTTGCTCAGTCTGGTGGACCAACAACCGTTATCAATGCTTCACTTGCAGGTGTTGTTAGAGCAAACCAGTTAAACCCAGTTTATGACACAGTTTATGGTGGACTTAATGGAATTGAAGGAATTTTACAGGATCGTTTATATGACCTTACAAACATGAGTGAGTTTGAAAACCGCGTATTACGTCAGACTCCATCTTCTGCCTTAGGTTCTTGCCGTTACAAATTAAAAAGAAATGATGAAACTGATTACCGTAAATTAGTTGAAATCATGGACAAACATGATATTGAAATCTTATTCTACATTGGTGGAAATGACTCTATGGATACAGTAGATGCATTGAGCCAATGGGCTAAGAAAAACAACATCGCAAAACGCTTTGTTGGTATTCCTAAAACAGTTGACAATGACTTAATGGTAACTGATCACTGTCCAGGATTTGCATCAGGTGCAAAATTTGCGAACCAAGTAGTAAATGCTACATGGTTAGATTACAATGTATATACACGTGAAGAAGTTTTCATTCTTGAAACAATGGGTAGAGACGCTGGTTGGTTAGCTGGTTCAACAGTTGCTACTGGTCGCGTTGACTTAATCGTTTTACCTGAAGTTGATTTCGACAAAGAAAAATTCCTTGCAGAAGTTAAAAAATGCATGGCTGAAAAAGGAAAATGCTACATCGTAACAAGTGAGGGTGCTCACTTTGCTGATGGATCTTACTTAGCAGCTGGAGAAGCCGTAAATGATGGTTTCGGACATGCTGTATTAGGTGGAGCTGCTGAAGCTTTAAAGAGAATGATCTTAGAAGCTGGTATCGCTCCTCGTGCAAAAGTACAAGATTTAAGTACTGCAGCTCGTAGCTCTAACTTTGCACAGTCATTAGTAGATGTTACAGAAGCATTTGAATTAGGTATGTCTGCACATGCAAGAAGTGCAAAACCTGGATTCACAGGACACGTTGTTGCTGTTCAAAGAGAATATGTAGATGGTAAATACAATGCAAAATTCATTTCAGGACCTGCTGAAGATTTCGCAAACCACGTTAAACATGTTCCAACAGAATGGATTTTACCTGATTACCAAGGATTAACAAAAGAATTCCACGATTATATTACACCACTTATTCAAGGTGAACCTACATTAATCATGGATGGTGCTATTCCTGCAACAATCAAACCATTCAATATGAGATAATTCTTTATCTATTTAAGAACGATGAAAGTCGTTCTTTTTGTATGGAAAAAACTACTATTTACTTTTTCTTGCTTTAAAAGGAAGGATTACGTTAACATAGAGAGTGTAATTATAGGCAGTATGCACAAATTACTTTGAAAAAGAATGAAAAAATGTAAATATGAAAGAAATCTTTTTCTTTTAAAACAATTTATTCCATAATTTACACAAAAATGTAAATTCAACTTTTCGTTTCATGTAATTTTCATGGAATAATTATTGTAATTCTATGTGAAGTAAGATATAATGAATTACATATCAGGAGTGATAGGAGGAGATTTTATGAAAAAAGTATTAAGCCTATTTTGTATAGGTCTAATGGCTGTTTCTTTAGTAGGATGTGGAAGTTCAGATAAAAAGAGCTCAACTCTTACAGTAGGAGCAGAAAGTTTGACAGGTACATTCTCGCCAATTTACTATTCATCTTCATATGATGGATATGCTGTTGACTTGGTGTATAACAAATTAGGGGAGTATGATGTTAATAACAAGCTACAACCAAGTTTAGCTGAATCTTGGACAGTAAGTGATGATGCAAAATCGGTTACATTCAAGTTGAAAAAAGGCATCAAATTCTCTGATGGAACAGATTTCAATGCAAAAGACGTTGAATTCACTTTCAAAGTAGTTTCTGATCCATCATATGATGGTCGTTATGCTGGAACTACACAATATTTGTCAGGTTATGCTAATTATAATAACCTTGAAAATAAAGAAGAACCTGAATTCCCAGGAATCAAAGTAGTAGATGATTATACAATCACTTTTACTACTGATGAAGCACGTAATGATAGCTTGACTGCTTATGCAGCATCATTTGCAATCATTAGTAAAGAACAGTTTAAAGATTATAAATATAAAAACACAAAAGCTGTTAAAGATTTAATCAAAGAACCAATCGGTACTGGACCATACGTAATGAAAAAATGGGATGCAGGTAGTGGTGCTTCATTTACAAAAAATGAAAATTACTCTGCAAAACAATTAGGTGAAGGATACGAAATCGAAAACGTAATCATCAAACCTACAAAAATGACAACTGAGTATCAAGAATTAGAGTCAGGAAACATCGATATTCTT
>JAVWJF010000062.1:0-10834 GCA_036639195.1 Longicatena sp. | reverse complement strand
AGCACAATTATCTAAATGAGCCAAAGATTTCATCGTATCTATTGATGAAATCTTTGGCTTTTTACATATAGATTATTTTTGACTTATAGTAAGTTTAAGGGCTTGTTCTTGGATTGAATTTCATCCTAGCAATAAAGAATAGGAATGCACCTATGACTGTGCCTAATGTATTATAAAATAAGTCTGCAAATTGGAATGTTCCAACAGAGAAAATGACTTGACAGGTTTCTATGAATAAGGAACATAGAAAACCAATACAAAGTGATTGTAAAATAGTGGATACATTTGATTTATATTGTGTAAGTATAGGAAAAGATAAGTATAATAATAGAATAAATGGGGAAAAAAATAGGAGATTTTCTATATTTTCAACATTGTACATTCCATTTGCATGTTGATATATAGTCCATCCTCCCATGATGTTTGAGAAAGGGTCTTCCCAATGGATTCTTGTGATCAACGTCTTACTAATGATAAATGTTGTATAAAACCATAAAATAATAAGACAGATATAATTTTTTTTAGTAAGTAATTCTTTTATTGATTTTTTGTTCTTAAGTTTCTTTCTGTTTTTTATTACTATAAAAACTAGGCAACATAATGTACTAATGATGCAAACCATTAAATTTTGTAGCATAGCGTTTATAAAATCATCCAGTATTGTACGAAGGATATGCATGTTTGTTACCTAACCTTTCATGGTATCATTCTATCATATTTTAAAGGGGAATATAGGATTATTTAATGTATTTGTCATTTATATTGTATTAGAAGAGATACACAGTAGTTTTGAATAGATTGTAAAATAACGCGCATGAAGTCAATATTATATTTTTTTACGAACTTTAGTAAACGTTTACTATGAAAACTAATTATTACTATAAAAATTTGAAATAAATGCCAAAAATAGCTTTACAGCATTATAGAAAACGTTTACAATAAAATTGTTAAGGAACCGCTATCATTTTAAGGTAGATGTAGAATGGTAGGCTCGATATGGAGGAAATAGGATGATGAAGGAAATCAATCGTTTATTGAATTATGCAATACAACACAACTTAATGGATCCGCGTGATAAGCAATACAGCGCAAACTTATTATTAGATGTATTTCAACTCTTTGAGTTTGAAGAAATAGAAATTCAGGAACAATTGGCTTTGCCTGATTCTATTTTAGAAAATATGCTTGCTTACGCAGTAGAACATCATTTGATAGAAGATACGGTAACAGAAAAAGATTTGTTTGATACTAGAATTATGAATTGCGTTATGTATAGACCGTCAAGTGTTGAAGAGAAATTTTGGGAGTGTTATAAATCTTCTCCACAAGAGGCTACTAAGTATTATTATGACTTTAGCATCGCAACGAATTATATTCGTAAGTCTAGAGTGGATAAGGATCAAAAGTGGAAAGGTCAAAGCAAGTACGGGGAATTGGATATCACCATCAATCTTTCAAAACCAGAAAAAGATCCAAAGGAAATTGCTAGATTAAAAAATGCAGTATCTTCTTCTTATCCTAAGTGTGCGATTTGTAAAGAGAATGAAGGGTTTGCGGGGGATTATACGCATGCGGCTAGACAGAGTATTCGTTTGATATCTTTAAGGATGAATCATGAAGATTGGTTTATGCAATATTCTCCATATGTATACTATCAAGATCATTGCATTATTTTAAATGCACAGCATAAACCTATGCAGATAAATGAACGTACGTTTCAAAATCTGTTGGCATTCTTAGATTTGTTTCCACATTATTTCATTGGTTCAAATGCAGATCTTCCAATTGTTGGTGGCTCTATATTAAGCCATGATCATTATCAAGGTGGATGCTATAAGTTTACAATGGAAGATGCTGAGTGTTTATCCTCTTTTTCACTAGAAGCTTATCCTAATGTGTCATTGTCTCATGTGAAGTGGCCATTATCAACTATACGATTACAAGGAAAGAATAGGGAAGAGATGATTGCATGTGCTAGTCATATATTAGATGCTTGGATTTCCTATGAAGATAAGGAAGCAGATATTCATGCATATACCGGTGAGGAACGACATAATACCATAACACCGATTGCAAGAATGAAAGATGGACATTATGAGTTAGACTTGGTATTACGTAACAATCGTACGAGTGAGGAATTTCCATTAGGAATATTCCATCCACATAATGATGTTCATCATATTAAAAAAGAAAATATTGGGTTGATTGAAGTTATGGGATTAGCCGTATTACCAGCGCGATTGAAAACAGAGTTACAATGCGTAGAGAAATATTTATTACATGAAGAATTGAGCGCTGAACAACTTGATAGTTTACAAAAACATAAAGAATGGATCAGCTATTTACAAGAAAGATTAGAAATGAATACAATCAGTAATATAACGGATTTCTTACAAGAAGAAATTTCGAAAAAGTTTGAGCGAGTATTGGAGGATTGTGGGGTATTTAAGTTAGATGAACAAGGGTTAAAGTATTTCGAACGATTTATAGAAATACTTTGATAAAGGTGATGTATGAAAATTACAATTGTTGATGTTGCGAAGAAAGCCAATGTATCCGTTGCGACGGTATCAAGGGTAATCAATGATAACTATCCAGTCAATAGTAAGACAAAGGCAAAAGTACAAAAGGTAATTAAAGAGCTTAATTTTATTCCTAATTTACAAGCTAGAGAAGTTAAAAAGCGTAAAACCAAAACCATAGGAGTCATTGTGCCGAGTGTTGAAAATATGTTTTTCCCTGAGGTTATCAATGGGATTGAACAACACTTGATGCAGAAATCATATTCGTTGTTGCTAAGCTTTTCTAAGAATAGTGAAGAAAAAGAACAAGAATGTGTTCGTAATTTATTATCTAGAAATGTAGCTGGGATGATTGTTGCGGATGTGAATACAACCAATGTGGAAAGTGGATTTTATGATGATTTGGTACAAAGTACACCAATCATCTTCATCAATGGGGAATCCAGTCGAGAGGGATTCTCTCATGTTTTATGTGATGAGCGTGATGGGGCTAACAAAGCACTACAAAGCTTATGGGACAAAGGGCATAGAGATATCTACTTTGTACGAGGTGGAAGTAGCTATTCCTACGATGTAAAGGAACAAGCATATCGTGATTTTCTTCGTTTACAGGATGGTGAGGTCAATGAACATATTGTGTATGTGGGCGAAGGAAATAGTAATCAAGTGATTGATGTGACTTGTAAGCTCATGGTGGAAAAGATACGGCAAGAGGGTTGTAGCGCAGCATTCTGTTGTAATGATTTGATGGCTATTGGGGTACTTAATGCTTGTAAGGAAGTTGGTGTGAGTGTACCTGATGAGTTTTCTATTATAGGATTTGATAACATTATATTGAGTAAATTGGTAGAACCAAAACTGACTACCATTGATCAAAATATGTATGAATTAGGGAATCAAGCCGCAAAGCTAATTCTTGAAACGATCAAAGAAGAACAAAGCATTAGTAAAAAAGTAGTATTGAATGCTACATTTGTGCCTAGAGAAACATTGGCCGAAAAGAAAGGTTAGGACACTACATGGAACATAACATTAAAAGAAATCTATTTTCGAATGAGAACATCGACGTTATTGTGTTGAAAAATCAAGAGATAGAGGTACATGTGACTTCTCTTGGATGTACCATCGTTTCTATTTTTACAAAAGACAAAAACGGACAAATGGATGATGTGGTTTTAGGTTTTGATAATATGGATACGTATTTGAAACAGGATAAGTACATTGGTGCCATCGTTGGACGTTGTGCTGGAAGAATTCGCAATGGAGAATTTAACTTAAATGATCAAACGTATACGTTGCCTAGAAACAATGGAAAGAACACTCTTCATGGTGGAATTGAAGGATTTAACGCTAAAATTTTTGATTATATCATATTAGAAGATGGAATTCGTTTCCACTATATATCAAAAGATGGTGAAGAAGGATTCCCTGGAAATCTAGATGTATATGTTACCTATGTATTGGAAGGTAGTAAAGTAATTGCTACATATGAAGCGACATGTGATCAAGATACAATCCTTAATATTACAAACCATTCCTATTTTAACCTAGCAGGTAAAGGAAGTATTTTAGATCATGAGTTAATGATACATGCGAAAGAAATCATATGTTGTGATGAAGATTGTTGTGCAAACGGAAAGCATCGTCCGGTACATCATTCACCATTTGATTTCAATGAAAGCAAACCAATCGGTAGAGATATTGATATCGATGATGAACAATTAAATTATGGTGGAGGATATGATCATTATTTTATCTTCGAAGAATTTGATCCAGCTGTGGTTTTAAAAGATCCAAACAGTGGAAGAGTCTTAGAAGTATCCACCAATCAACCTGGTTGTCAAATATATACATCCAATTTCTTAGATGGAACTTTAGAAGGAAAGAAGCATTGGTATTTCAATAAACGTGAAGCTGTTTGTATCGAAACGCAGGCGGCACCAAATGCTATCCATATTGAAAAAGATCCATCTACCATATTACGTAAAAATGAAAAATATGTAGCAACAACAACATTTGCATTTACAATTGAAGGAGAATAAAAACATGAATGTAAAAGATTTAAGAGCAAAGATTGAACGTGGTGAATTAAATGAAAGATTACAATATCTCTATGTGGATTCAGCACTTGTAGAAACACAGAAAAAAAGATATATAGAAGCGATTAATAACTTTACTTCTCTTTATGGAGAAGATCGTGATGTAGAAATTTATAGTGCACCTGGTAGAAGTGAAGTAGGTGGTAATCATACGGATCATCAACATGGTCGTGTATTAGCAGCATCCGTTAACTTGGATACCATTGCGATTGTATCTAAGAGTGATACAAATACTGTTTCTGTCACATCTCAGGGATTTCATATCTCTCCTATCGATATCTCTAACTTACAAATGCAACAAGAAGAAGTTGGTAAATCAGAAGGCTTGATTCGTGGAGTATGTGCAAGAATTGCGGAACTAGGATTTCAGGTAGGTGGTTTTGATGCGTACCTTACAAGTAATGTTCTAGAAGGTGCTGGTTTATCTTCTTCTGCGGCATTTGAAGTATTGTTAGGGACTATTCTTTCTGGGTTATATAATGAAGAAAAAATTGATGCTGTAGAGATTGCGAAAATAGGACAATATGCAGAGAATCATTATTTCTTAAAACCTTGTGGTTTGATGGATCAAACGGCTTCAAGCGTAGGAGGATTTGTAACAATTGACTTTAAAGATACAACCAATCCTATCGTAGAAAAGATTGATTTTGATTTCGATGCATATAAACACAGTTTATGTATCGTAGATACGAAAGGAAGTCATGCGGATTTAACGAGTGATTACGCTGATATTCCAAGTGAAATGAAGAAGGTCGCTAACTATTTTGGAAAAGATGTTTTACGTGATGTTTCTTATGAAGAATTTAGTAAACATGTTGCTGAAGTAAGAAAAGCTTGTAGTGATCGTTGTGTGCTTAGAGCCTTCCATTTCTTTGAAGAGGATCAACGTGTCGTACAAGAAGTAAAAGCATTAAGAGAATTTGATTTTGAAGCGTTTAAGAAGTTGGTTATTGCTTCTGGAAATAGTTCATTTAAGTTTTTACAGAATGTATACTCTTTACAGATTGTAAGTGAGCAAAATATATCCGTAGCACTTGCGGCTAGTGAACAGGTGTTAAATGGAGCTGGAGCAAGCCGTGTGCATGGTGGTGGATTTGCTGGTACAATTCAAGCATTTGTCCCAGAAGAATTATTATGTGCTTATAAAGAACAAATGGAAACAATCTTTGGAGAAGGATCTTGTTATATATTAAAGATTCGTCCTTGTGGTGGGGTAAAAGTTATTTAATACGCTAGTTACACCATAGATAGTAAAAGATTAAGAACGTATTATGAACAAGTTTCTTAATCTTTTTTACCGGCTTTTTACCATTTGCACATAGGTAGTAGCCATAAGAAAAAAGAAGAGGAAGTGATGGTATGTACACAGTCGTCGTAGCGGATGATGAATTTGAACTGCGCCGAGCAATCATTGAAACCGTTGAATGGGAGAAGATTGGATTTGAAGTCATTGGTGAAGCAGAAAATGGTGTAGAGGCATTGGACCTTGTGGAAAAGCTAGAACCCGATCTATTATTAACGGATATAAAAATGCCATTTATTAGTGGTATTGAATTAGCAAGAAGAGTACGAGAGATTAGACCTTCTATGCAAATTGCATTTTTAAGTGGGTATGATGATTTTCAATATGCCCAACAAGCAATACAGTATAATATTATAAAATACTTATTGAAACCCATCTCTAGTGAGCAGTTAAATGGAGAATTAAAAGATATTCGAGAGACTATGGATGAGCGACAGAAGCTTTTTATAAATCCACAAAATCAGGATATTTTTCAATTGCGTATGGAACAATTTTTGATGACTTTGATATTGGATAGCGATGCTATGTCTCAACAATCCCTAGAAGAAAAACAACAACATGATAAATTAGCTGTAGAATTACATCTCAGCAATTATACAGATGAAAAAACATGTTATGTAGTTATGGTATCACGCATATCCAATACACAAAAAGAGTTAGTAACAGGACCTTCTCATGTACATGCATTGGATGCTATCGCAAGAAAACATGTAAACTGTGGTTCCTTTTATTCGCATGGAAAAATTGTTTCCTTATTAGGTGGTATGGAATGGGAAATTGATAAGTATATCAATATCATTACCAATGAAATTATACAAACGACGAAACGCGTTATGAACCAAGAGTGTTATATCGGTGTAGGAAGTGTAGTACATGATTTAACGAAGGTACATGCATCCTATAGTGAAGCTTGCAGTGCGATTGAATATGGTATTGGTTCTAGTCGCAATTTAAGTTTTATAAAGGATATCGAACGTAAAGATACACTACCATTTGAATATATAGAAATGGTATCCATTGAGCTAGAAAAATTGATGAAATCCAATCGAAGTGAAGATATCATAGATTATATTTCTGATGTATTTAAAAAAACAAGCGTACATGCTGATATTGATTTATTGATTATGCACATCATATCAAGGACTTGTACATTGGTTCGTGCTTTATGTGATGACTCTTCCGTTAATGATTTTTTAGCGAAGGCAAGTGCGCTATCTTCTTTATTATCGAAACATACCATTGAAGAAAAAGAAAAAGATATTCGCGATTTTTGTATTTTATGTAAAGACGCTATCAATAAACAAAATCGTTTAAATGGACAAGTTATCTGTGATGAATTGATGGAATTGATCAATCAAGAATATGGTAAGGAAGAATTTAGTTTAACGATGGCAAGTGAGAGATTGTTTATTAGTGCTAGCTATTTAAGTGCACTTATTAAGAAAATAACAGGCGAGAGTTTTGTTATTTTGTTAACGAAAAAACGCATGGAAGTTGCGAAAGAAAAGGTCGTTTACTCCTCTGCGAAAATATTGGAGATTGCCAAACAATGTGGTTATAGTGATCAGCATTATTTTAGTTATTGTTTTAAACGACAGTTTGGTATGTCTCCAAATAAGATGAGAGAGCAACAGGCCAATGAAAAAGTTTAAATTTAAGAATATATCCATATCTTTCTATTTAATGCTGTTTGTAATCTCTACCGTAGTTACGGCAGCGATTATTTTAACACTCTCATTTTTTCAAGTCTTTAAGGATTCCTTGTTATCCATTGCGCAAACCAATGCGGAACAATCCATCACACAAGTATCAAGCACGATATCAAATTATTCAGCTAATGTACAAGCGAATATGAATAATATAGTGAGTGTGGTAACACAATCCAATGATCGAGAAACTATTAAAGAATATATGCAAACAATGACGGATATCAATCATGACATTGTTTCAATTATGATTTATGATGAACAAGGAAATATTCTAGAGTATGGTGGAAAGAGTGGATTGAAGGATAAGATTGAAAATAACTTATCGTTTGAAAAGCTTTCCTTACAAGCTGGAAATGATTTTAGCATTTCATCACCACACGTACAAAACATTGTAAAAGATGAATATCCATGGGTTGTTACAATTACACAGAAGAAATGGTCGGGAAGTTATGGAAGTGAAGTTTATGTTGCGATGGATATTGAGTTCTCCTCCATGGGTTCTGCCATTGATGAAGTTGGAATTGGACAACATGGCTATTGTTTTATAGTAGATAGTAGGGGGAACATTGTCTATCATCCCTTACAACAACTTATCTATCTAGATATTAAATCGGAAGATGAAGAAGTGTTGAATACAACATGGGATTCTGCCAAAGTAAAAGATGGTGTGATTTATTCTACAAAGGAAATTACAAACTTTCATTGGAAGGTTGTTGGTGTTAGTTATGTGAATGAGCTTGTAGATGCCAATATGGCAAGTGCTACTCAAAACATGATGAAAATATTAGGCGTCATTGTTGTATTGGCTTCTATCTTAGTATACATCTTGTTAAAGAAGTTAACAGCTCCTGTAAGAAAACTAGTCTTTGCGATGCACGAATTTGAAAAGAACACCATTGATTTTAAGTACGCACCAATACAAGGGGTAAGTGAATTTACGCAACTCTCACAATCCTTTGAACATATGGTTGTGCAAATTCAGGAATTGATGGATCGTGTAAAGAAAGAAGAAATCACCCTAAGGAAGACGGAACTTAAAGCTTTACAAGCACAGATCAATCCACATTTCCTATACAATACTTTGGATTCCATTCAATGGATGTGTGAACGAGATAAAAGTAAAGATGCCGTACGTATGGTTGGGGCCTTGGCACAGTTGTTTCGTATTAGTATTTCAAAAGGATACGAATTGATACCAATTGAAAAAGAAATACAGCACGCACAAAATTATCTTGTAATACAAAGTTATCGATACAAAGATCAGTTTACTTATGAATTCGATATCGATTCCGAAGTACTTCCATACTTCTGTCATAAAATTACGTTACAGCCTATTATTGAAAATGCTTTATATCACGGTATTTCTAGAATGGTAGATGAAGGAGAAATCTATATTTCAGTTAAGAAAGAAGAGAATGATATTGTATTTGTAATTCGTGATAATGGTGCTGGTATGAGTGAAGAACAAGTAGAAAATATACTTCGTAAAGAATTGACAGATAGTAAGGGAATTGGAGTAAAGAACGTGAACGATAGAATCAAGATTTATTTTGGAAATGAGTATGGAATCACCGTTAAGAGTGAACTGGATGTGGGAACGAGTATTATTATTCGCATTCCTGCAATCATGGAGGATACGTATGCGTAAAATAAAAGTAATTGGACTAGTTTCCTTATTATGTTTATGTTGTACTGGTTGTACCTCTCAAAATCAAAAATTAAAGGTTGCACTCATTGTAAAGTCTACCACCTCACAGTTTTTTAAATCCGTACAATCTGGAGCTAATGCCGCAAGTAAAGAATATAATATTGAACTTAATTATATGGGACCAGATAATGAAGAAGATTATAAAACGCAGGTGGATATGATATACAAAGCAATCAAAAATGATGTAGATGCAATTGTATTATCAAGCATTGATTACAACAAACTAGTAGATCCAGTTGAGGAAGCGATTGATGCGGGTATTCCTGTCATCATCATTGATAGCGATGTGAATTGTGATCGAGTTAGTTCTCGTATTACGACAGATAATACTGTGGCTGGTAAGATGGCAGGAGAAGCTATTATTTCTCAAAATGAAAAACCAATTGTGGTAGGAATCGTAAATTTTGATGCGAATACTGCAAATGGACAAGAAAGAGAAAATGGATTTAAGAGTGCAATTAAGGATCATCCCGCAATTCAATCCATTTATACAATTAACGTGCAATCGAATACAGAATCTGCCACAAGAAATACAAAAAAACTCTTAAAAGAGCACCCAGATATCAACACATTGGTAACATTTAACGAATGGACGACCTTAGGTGTTGGGTATGCAGTAAAAGAAGAATCTTTAATGGATGAAATATTTGTGGTAGGTTTTGATAACAATCCTGTTTCTGTTGGCATGTTGGAAACGGGAGAAGTTGATTCCTTAATTGTTCAAAACCCTTTTGTAATGGGGTATTTAGGTGTTGAACAAGCACAACGTATCATCCATAGAAAAAGCTTGAAAGAGGATATCACCTATACGAAGACAGTCCTCTTAAATAAAGAAAATATGTTTGATAAAGAGATTCAAAAGATTGTGTTTCCATTCCATTAATCCCCCCTTTATGGGAGGATTTTTTACTATAGTAAACGTTTTCATAGAATTTTACCTCTTTATCATAAGATTTTATATTCCTGTAATCTTTGAAAAGAATTAGAATGTAAACAGGT
Source organism: Longicatena sp. (assembly GCA_036639195.1). GTDB lineage: Bacteria > Bacillota_I > Bacilli_A > Erysipelotrichales > Erysipelotrichaceae > JAVWJF01. The sequence goes on along the minus strand of JAVWJF010000062.1, from coordinate 494 downwards.
AAAAGAAATAGAGGAGGAAACATAATGAAAAAGATTTTTAAGCTTTTAATCACTGGCGCTATGGCTGTGTGCATGGGAGTAGCGCTCACAGGATGTGGTGGTAGTGATAGTGGAAAGGGTGGAAGTGATGGAAACGTTGCAGTATTATACTACAATTACTCTGACACTTATATCTCTACAGTTCGTACTGCATTAGACAAACAATTAAAGGATGCTGGTATTGATTTCCAAGATTACGATGGAAACAATAACCAAACAACACAAACGGAACAGGTTACAACAGCAATCACTAAAGGAGCTAAAGTATTAGTCGTAAATATCGTAAATACAAGTTCTGATGATGCGGCAAATGGAATCGTTGCAGAAGCTAAAAAAGCAGATATTCCTGTAATCTTCTTCAACCGTGAAGTTTCTAACGAAGTTGTTAAATCTTATGAAAAACGTGCTTTCGTAGGTACAGATGCTGCTGAAGCAGGACACTTACAAGGTAAAAT
>JAVWJF010000061.1:0-10918 GCA_036639195.1 Longicatena sp. | reverse complement strand
AATCTAAGTGTTGCATATGCAGGTATGAATGTGAAAATGTGTGGTTCTGATCCAGGTATTACAACAGAATTGAACGGAGGAACGCATGAATGTATGGATGATTTAGGAATCATGAGAGCAATTCCAACGATGACAGTATTTGAACCTGTAGATTGTATAAGTCTTAAAAAGATGTTTCCTCAATTATTACTACATAAAGGGCCTGTATATATAAGATTATTGAGAGGTCGCTGCGAAAAAGTTTATGAAGAAGATAGTGAGATTGTTCTAGGGAAAGGAAATATTATAAAAAAAGGAAAAGATGTATCTATATTTGCAACAGGTATCATGCTGAGCGAAACGATAAAAGCTGTAAATATTCTAGAAAAGGAGGGGATTGATGCGGAAGTTATCAACATTCATACAATCAAGCCATTGGATATCGAATTAATAGTGAATAGTGTTCAACGTACAGGGTGTGCTGTTACAGCGGAAAATGGAACTGTATATAACGGTTTAGGAAGCGCTGTGTGTGAAGTGGTAAGTGAGCATTATCCCTGTCCAGTGAAACGCATAGGTGTTCAGGACCATTTTGGCGAAATTGGCCATGTAGACGAATTGAAAGTAAAAATGAATATGAGTGCAAATGATATCGTTAAAGCTGTAAAGGCAGTAATTAAGAAAAAGGATAGATAGGAGCGAAGTTATGTATGTATCAATGAAAAGCATGTTAGAACATGCAAGAGAAAATGGATATGCAGTAATGGCAGTAAATTGTGTCAATATGGAAGAAGCAAAGGCTTGCATTGAAAGTGCAGTTGAAGAAAAATCGCCTATTATTTTAAATATTTCTCCAAGACAAATGCGCTTGCATGGACATAGTTACGCAATGCAGCCCATGATTCAAAAAATGGCAGAAAATGCAGATGTTCCAATAGCATTTAATTTAGACCATGGAGCGAGCTATGCAGAAATCAGTGATGCTATTAGGGATGGTTTTACGAGTGTTATGATTGATGCATCTAGTTGTAGTTTTGAAGAAAATGTCCATAGAACTCAACTGGTTTCTGCAATGGCACATGCGAAAGGTTTATCATGTGAAGCAGAACTTGGACATGTTGGCGATGCATTGTCAGGTGATGGAGGCAAAGCAGATTATTATACGAGTGTAGATCAAGCTGTTGAATTTGTGAAAAGAACCAATTGTGACTGTCTTGCTGTTGCTATTGGAACAGCCCATGGAAGTTACCCTAAAGGGATGATACCAAAACTTGATTTCAAACGCTTAAGTGAACTGCATGATGCACTAGATATACCTCTTGTTTTGCACGGAGGAAGTGGAGCTGGTAGTGAGAATATACAAAAAGCTGTTGAATTAGGTATTAATAAAATAAATGTAAATACAGATATTATGATATTGGCAGTTGATGTCATGAAACAAGCTTTGAAAGAAAATCCAGATTACAATTATATGGACCTAATGATTTTGGTGGAAGATTCTATCAAAACATATATCAAGGATTATATGCGTTTAATAAAATCTAGTGGTCGATATGTATTCAATACTGAACAACAGAAAGCACAAGATTAGGTAGAAATATGAAAATAGCACTGATAAATGAGAGCAGTCAATCTACAAAGAATGAACTTATATTACAAGTATTAAGAGAAGTTGTGGAGCCTATGGGACATGAAGTATTTAATTATGGGATGAATGACAATGACAAAGGATACGAAATAAATTATGCAGACGCTGGTTTATTAGCGGCGATATTGTTAAATACAAATGCAGTGGATTTTGTTATTACAGGATGTGGAACTGGAGAAGGAGCATGCATGGCAACAAATATTTATCCACACGTGTATTGTGGCTATGTAAAAGATTCTATGGATGCTTATCTATTTTCTCAAATCAACCATGGGAATGCGATATCGATGCCATTTGCGAAAGATTTTGGTTGGTGCGCTGATTTAAATTTAAGATATATTTTTAAAGAGTTGTTTGGTTGTGAACACGGTGTTGGCTATCCTGTAGATCGAGGTCCTGTTCAAAAAGTATTTAGAGAATACTTTAGCAATATAAAGAATGCAGTAAGCGAGGATATGGAACATATTTTAAAACGAATCGATTCATCTGTTATCAAAAAGGTAATAAATTCCAAAAATTTCAAGTTGTTCTTTGAAAAAAATGCGGTGTACAATAACACCAGTATTTACATTTCAGAATTTATGAAAAAGGAGAAACTATGAGAAAAATACTGATTGCAACACATGGCAGGACTGCAAGTGGAATACGTTCTACAGTAGAACTATTTATGGGAGAATTACCAATTGAGTGTATCGATGCTTATTTGGGAGGTGCAGAAGAGAATTATGTAATCGATATCAAAAAGTTTGTAGAAAGTATAACAGTCGATGATGAAGCTTATATATTTACAGATTTACTCGGAGGAAGCGTACATCAACAAGTCATTGCAGAAGTAATGAAATTTTCTCAAAAGAAAATAGTAGTCATTACAAATGTAAATGTAGCCATCGTAATAGAATTGTTAACAAATCAGAAATTCAAATCTGTGGAAGAAGTGAATCAAATGGTAACAGAAATTAATATGATGCCTGTAGCAGTTGATCCTTTGAAACTATTTGAACATCATCACGATTTCATAAATGATGATGACTTTCTTGATTAGTTTAATAAAGAGGAAAGGAGAACATATATGATTCCATCTTTGAGAGTAGATGACAGATTAATTCATGGACAAATTGCTTTGGTTTGGTGCAAAGAATTTGGAACAAATCGCATTGTAGTAGCAAATGATAATGCAGTTACAGATGAAGTGACACGTGTTTCACTTCAAATGGCAACTCCAACAGGAATTAAGCTTTTAATTAAAACCGTGGACGATGCAATTCGTTTGTTTCATGATCCAAGAGCTAAAGAAAAAGATATGTTTGTGCTTACAAATAATATCGTAGATGCTGTGAAAATTGTAAAAGCATGCCCTGATTTGATTAAGTCTGTTAATGTTGCAAATGTCGGACGTTTTGACACATTGCCACCTTCTGAAAAAACAGTAATTTCAAGTACAATCATTGTCAATAAGGATGAAATGAATGCATTGAAAGAATTGGCAGAAATGGATATTAAAGCATATCAACAAGTAATCCCTAGTGATTCAAAGAAATCAGTAAAAGACTTAATAAAAAAATATTAAGAAAGAGGAGAAAATAAATTATGGTTATGAGAGCATTTTTAGCTGCCTTAGCTTACTTTATCTGCTTTGGTGGTAACTGGTTGTTTGGTCAATCGATGACTGAACGTCCAATCGTAGTCGGATTTGTCACAGGCTTATTTTTGGGGGATGTAACAACTGGTATTATTATTGGTTGTGCAGTTGAAGCTATCTTTATGGGTTCTGTAAACATTGGTGGAAATATATCTGCAGAACCTGCTGCCGCCGCAGCATTTGCAGTTGCTTTCGCAACAATGGAAAATATTAATGCAGACACAGCTCTTGCATTAGCTGTTCCAGTAGGCGTATTATCGGCATTCTTGTTTATGATTATCAATAATATGTTATATAACTTCACTGCACCAGCAATAGATCGATTAGCAGAGAAGAATGATGCTAAAGGTTTGATTCGTATGAATTTCGGATTATGGTTTCTTCGCTTCTTAATCGTTGCAGTCTGTTTGTTTGCCGCAATCATGGCAGGAGAATCTGCAGTACAGTCATTCATTGATAAAATTCCTGCGGCAGTATTAAGTGGATTAACTCTTGCAGGTAAATTCTTGCCAGCGGTAGGATTGTCAATTTTGATGAAAATGCTTTGGTCAAAAGAATTATGTGCATATTTCTTCTTAGGGTTTGTATTATATACATATTTAGGATTACCACATGTTGCAATCGCAGTAATTGCTGGAATCATTGTTGTAGTTGTTGCGTTGCGTGATAAAGAAGTGTTTGATTTGAAAAATAAAAGGGTGGGTATCGAAACAATGGTTGATGAAGAGGAGGATTTCTTTGCATGAAACTAAAAGCAAATGTAAGTGCTGAAGATAGAAAGATGTTAAATTCCATTTGTTGGCGTTCGATGTTTTTATCATCAGGGCGTTGTGGTGGACAAGTGCGTATGCATGCTGTCGGTTTTATTTATAGCATTTTGCCTGCGTTGGATCGATATCATAAAGATCCTGAAAAACATAAAGAATCCTTGGTTCGTCACACTACATATTTCAATATGACACAGGCTGTATCTACATTCTGTATGGGAATCGTAGCAGCTATGGAAAAAGAAGCGGATGAAGATCCAGATTTTGATCCAGCATCCATCGCTGCTGTTAAGACCTCATTAATGGGCCCAATGTCAGGAATAGGCGATTCTATTTTCTGGGGTGTATTAAGACTACTTGCAGCGAGTATCGCTATTGGGTTTGGTGCAACTGGATCAATCGCAGCACCATTTATTTTCCTTGCCTTATACAACATTCCACAAATCATTTGTCGTTATTATCTGACATATGCTGGATTTACACTTGGAACAAATTTCTTGTCCACTATGCAGAAAACGGGCGCCATGAAGATACTAACAAAAGCGGCATCCATCCTTGGTTTAATCATGGTTGGAGCAATGGTTGCTTCTACTGTAACATTCAGCTGTAAGCTATCCATTCCAGTTGAAGGCGCAGATCCAATTATGATACAAACATATCTAGACTCTATCTTTAAAGGGTTAGTGCCAATAGCATTAGCATTAGGATGTTTATATGCGCAACTCAAAAAAGTGAATATAAACTTCATCATGTTAGGTGTGTTCGCTTTAGCAATTGTATTAGCATTGTTGGGAGTTGCTTAAACGTAAATAGAAAACGCAGAAGTTCAAATTCTTCTGCGTTTTTCTTGTTTTGAATTGAAAAAAGGAAGAATTATTCATTCTTCCATATACTATATAACGCTTTTTAATAATTCTTCTGCAGAGATACCATATAGCTTCGCTAAAGCTAAAAGATTCGAGGTACTTGGTTCAGAAGTAGCACTTTCCCATTTTGAAACAGCTTGTCTACTAACACCAAGTGCTTCTGCCACGAACTCTTGTGTCATCTTACATTTTAAACGTTCCTCTTTCAAAGCTTGTGATAATGATTTCTTAATCAGATTCTTTTCTTCACGAACTTCCTTTGATTTTCCATATTTCAATAAAACTCGGATAAGCAAAACAATAAGGGTGATAAATATGCTAATCGTAACAAGTGAGATTAAAATTAAAATGAATGAAATTTTCATAATTAGAACTCCTTTCTTGATATTCATAGCATAGCATTTTCGAAATATCACATCCACCAACTATAACGCTAGAATAGGTTGCGTCATAAATTATCTATTTCTTAAGCACTGTCTTTTTAATATATTCAACCGTGGCATCCGTGCCATGGTCTCTTTGATATTCCAAGATAGATTGTATAAGGTCTTTTGTAGTAGGGTGCATAATAACATGATCATAGCCATTCATAAAGTATTCATATGCACTTCCATCATGATATTGATCTTTCATATAAATACGAGAAGCGACAGTGCGATCACAATACATTTCCACAACATAATTGACTGGCATTTCAATTGGTTTAATCCCGCCTCTCGCATTATCAAGCCAATATTCCCAATGATGTTTATTGCGTCCTTTGTGATGAAGCCATCCTAAAGAATACCCTTTTACTTCCTTCTCTTTATCAATAGGACTTCTATTTCCTTGGAAATACTTCACTCCAGAATGAAACTCAATCCATGAGTATTTCGATAAATCATGAAGTAGTCCTTGTTTATATAAACCACACCTAAAACATAGCTTTGTGACTGCCAGTTTATGTGTCGTAATTGTTTTAAAGTGTCCATATAATTTTGACATGATTATCATCCTTTCTGTACTAGTATAACATTATTTCTTCTTATTTTCATAGTCTGTTCACATAGACTTCACATTCATGGTTTATGATATTAGTACAAGCTAGAAATAAGCTTGTATCAGGTAATGGAAATGTTTCCCCATCCCTTATAAAATTTATGACAATTATCATGTTTACAATTTTACTTTCCATTATCTGCCTTCATGCTTAGACCTTTGTCCCTCGCAAAGGTCTTTTAATATTATGGATTAAGTTTAAAGTAAATTTCATATGTTGTGAGTGAGTATAAAAAAACAACCGCTAGGTTATTTTTTAGGATTCTTATGGAAGCGCCATGCTTGAAAGGGAATATAGGCAACAATTAGTACAAGTATAGTTGGCAATATATAATTGATAGGGAATGCAAATTTCTCTACATACCCTTGAAAGAAAATGAACAATCCAACAAATGGAAGGATGTATGCGACATAGAAGAAAACTATGATTGGAAATTTTATTCCTTTTCCCATATTTACTTCTGATATAAAATTTTTCCATCCCCATCCATAACGGGATGTACAAAACATTAAGTACAATAAAGATCCTAAAGGTAGTAGATTATTGGTTACAATGAAATCTTCTAAATCTTGGATGTTGGTTCCTGATCCTAGAGGTTCTATAAAAGATAATACATTAAAGCCTAATGCACAAGGTAAGGATAATACAACAATCAAAACAAAGTTAACAATCACGGCTTTTTTTCTTGTCCAACCACAGTCCATAGCGAACGCTACAATGTTTTCAAATACCGCAATGATGGTAGTCAGTGCCGCAAAGGACATAAAGAGGAAGAATAAAGAACCCCACAAACTTCCTAGAGGCATAGAGTTGAACACATTTGGTAATGTGACAAATACAAGACCAGGACCACTATCTGGTGCTACCCCAAAAGCAAAACAAGATGGGAATATAATGAATCCCGCAATAATTGCGACAAAAGTATCCAATATACATACGTTGATGCTTTCTCCAAATAAGCTACGATCTTTTCCAATATAACTTCCAAATATCGCAAGTGCACCAATACCGAGGCTCAGAGTAAAGAATGCCTGCCCCATAGCCGCAAAGATTGCATCCCCTAATCCATTCGCAATCATTTTCTGAAAGTCTGGAATGAGATAAAACTTTAAACCTTCAATTGCGTTAGGAAGTGTAACAGCACGTATTACTAAGACAAGCATAACCGCAAATAGACAAGACATCATATATTTAGAAATCTTCTCTACTCCATTTTGTAGACCACGACTACAAACAATAAAACCTATAACAATCGCAACCATCATCCAAAAGATGGTTTCTCCTGGATTTGAAGTCATAGTATGAAAAGTACTATCTATTGTGGCTTTATCAACATGATTGAATTGACCACTTACCATTTTAAAACAATAATTTAACATCCAACCACCTACGGTTGTATAAAACATCATCAATAAATAGTTTCCACCGATGGCAATATATTTGATTCTGTGCCACTTTGTACCTTTTGGTTCTAACACATCAAAACTCTTAGCGGCAGATTTTTGTGAAGCGCGTCCAACAGAAAATTCCATTGCCATAATAGGTAATCCTAATAGAACTAAGAAAACAAGATAAAGTAATACAAACGCAGCTCCTCCATATTGTCCAGTAATATAAGGAAATCTCCAAACATTGCCAAGTCCAACTGCACATCCTGCAGATATTAATATAAATCCTAAACGTGATGATAATTTCTCCCTAGATTTCATAAGCATGCATCCTTTCTTGGTTTATTGTAAAGGGCAATGTTCATAAAGTCAAAGAATAATTTTACATAATCTTCAATTCGTATTCACATAGATTACACATTCAAAGAGTATGATATAGCTACAGACAAGGAAAGGTGTCTGTCTATCATAAGGGTAATGTCTCTTCCTCATCTAAAATTATATATCATTACCCTCCTTCATTCCTGTAGACCTCTATACTCCCTCATAGAGGTCTTTTCAATTGCGTGAAGATTTGTTGTGATATCTACATGCATAAATCTTTAGATAGTGCTATACTATAGAAAGAAAAAAGAGGTGTAAATTATGGAAATAGGAAGAAATACACGCTGTTGGTGTGGAAGCGGAAAGAAATATAAACAATGTCATGAAAAGTTTGACGAAAAACTCGCGAAACTTGCGAAAGAAGGAAAGACAATTCCTCAACGTTCATTGATTAAAAATAAAGAAGAAATAGAAGGTATTCGTAAAAGTGGAAAGATTAATACAGGTGTACTGGATTATGTTGCAGAACATATTCATGTAGGTATGAGTACGGATGAAATTGATCAGTTGGTGTACGATTATACAACAAAGCATAAAGCGATTCCTGCACCTTTAAATTATCAAGGCTTTCCAAAGAGTGTGTGTACTTCTATCAATGATGAAGTGTGCCATGGTATTCCAGATAAAGATATTATTTTGATGGATGGAGATATCGTCAATGTGGATGTGTCTACCATTTATCATGGATATTATTCAGATGCTAGTCGTATGTTTATGATTGGAAATGTTTCAGATGAGGCAAAACGTCTTGTGGAAGTTACCAAAGAATGTTTAGAAATTGGTATTAAGGCGGTTAAGCCTTGGGGACATGTTGGGGATATCGGGGCAGCGATTATGGAGCATGCCAAAAAGAATGGGTATAGTGTAGTAGTAGATTTTGCAGGTCATGGCGTTGGAAAAGAATTCCACGAAGATCCTGTTGTATCTCATGTTGGAAGAGTGGGAACTGGTATGGTATTAGTACCAGGCATGGTGTTTACGATAGAGCCTATGATTAATGAAGGAGATTATCACTTATTTATTGATGCGGATAATGGATGGACATCCTATACAGAAGATGGTAAATTGAGTGCACAGTGGGAACATACCATTCTAGTAACGGAACACGGGATTGAAGTTTTAACTTATTGATAAATGATTCATGAAGATGAATTACAATTTGTGTGATATTAAAAACAACAAACATGTTTTTAATAAAATGTAAAAGCGAAATGTATCAAATATAGGATTTTCTTGTATTCTATAAAAAAGGACTAGGGTGTAGTCCTTTTCTTTAAGCCAAATTTATCTATAAAGATTGGCTAGCTATTTTTATCTTTGTCTCGTTATCTAATAAGGAAGCTGCATCTTCATCTAATATAAGCGTGAAATTTGGGTGTAATGTCAAAATACTGGCAGGGAAGTTTTGGTCTATTTCGAAGGATAATAGTTTTTTTATTGCTGCAGCTTTTCTTTTTCCTGTAGCAATCATTACTAAATGTTTTGCGCGCATGATACTTCTAGGGCCCATAGTCACATAATAATTTGGTGTAAACTCTATATGCCCTTCAAATTCATCAACCAAATCTTCTTCTTTGCAGGAAACTCTTGAAGTCAAATCACCAAATTTTGTCGTCCCAGGTAAATTTCCACAGAAATGTCCATCTTCTCCAATTCCTAATAATACCATATTAAGACCACCATCTTTTTTTATGCGTAAGTCTTGATTCATGTAGTTTGTATGATCGAGAATATGTATGTTTTCTTCTGGAGTATTTGTTTTGTTAAAGAAATACTCACGTAGCACAAGCATGGTAACTCCTTCTCTATCTTCTTGTTTAAAAGGTATTTCATCAAAATTGTAAAAATGAACATTTGTGAAATCTCCTTCTTTTACTATCGGAGCTAAAATCTCGTATGTTCGAATGGGTGTTTCTCCTGCAGTGATTGATAAATTCACACGTTCTTCTTTGTACATATAACCCATTACATGAGAAGCAGCAACTTGACTCATTTCTTCGTAATTCTTTGTTAGTATTATTTTCATATGTTCTCCTTTTAGGCTTTAGTTAGCGCCTGTCATTTATATGATATGGATAAATAATGGAAAACTCAATGCGAAAATATGCGTAAGTCGGCGCAATAAAGTACAATCAATTTTCTGCGTAGAACGACGAAAATTCATAAAAGGAAGTTGAAAAATAAATCTGTATAATAAAATGTGGAAGGAGGGGTTGAATTGGAAAATATCTCATTCGAGCTTATACTATATTCTGGAAATGCAAAATCTAATGCAATGGAAGCTTTAAAAAAAGCGAGGGAACATGACTTTGAAGAAGCAAGAATAAAACTTGAAGAAGCACAAGAAGATTTAGTCAAAGCTCATGAAATACAAACACAACTTTTAGTCGACGAAGCAAGAGGAAGCACACAAAATGTCGATATATTAATGGTTCATGCACAAGATCATTTAAACGGTGCATTTATAACGATTGATTTGGTTACAGAGATTATAAATTTATATAAGACTGTTGCAAAATTCGAGAAATGATGAATAGGATTAATTCGCGTAGTAAATCGCGAGGGAAAGGAGAAAAATGAAGGTTTTACTTGTATGTAATCAGGGGATGTCAACGGGGATGCTTGTAGAAAGAATGAAAGAATTTGGTGATGAAAATGATTATGTGGAGGCAGTTCCAGTGACACGTATTTCTAAAGTGATTGAAGATTTTGATGTTGTTTTAATAGGACCTCAAATACGGTATAAATTTGATGAGATAAATCAAGTTGTTCAAGAACATAAGAAAGTTGTAGAGATGGTTGAGATGAGTGCATATGGCATGATGGATGGAAAAGCAGTCATGGCACAAGCCAAGGCTTTATATGAAGGGAGATAGAAGTATGAAAGAGAGTAAGAAATTCATGAGAACCTTGACAAAGGTTACAGATAAAATTGCAATACCTTTAACGAAATTTGCGAATTATCCTTCCATCTCCTCTATACAAGAAGGTATGTTAGGAATCATGTCCACTATGATTGTGGGTTCAATCTTTATAATGTTATATTCATTAGCTGACCCTGGCACTATGGGAGGATCTGCAGTGCTTCCGTTTTTGACTCCTTATTTAGATAAGCTATACCTAGCATATACGATGACAACTGGATTTATTGCACTATATGCTTCTTTGACCATTTCAATGGCATATGCAGATAAAATTGGTGTTGATG
>JAVWJF010000060.1:0-10978 GCA_036639195.1 Longicatena sp. | reverse complement strand
TCCTTCATCTCTTTGATGACACGCACCAACAAAGATATCTTCTTCTACTTTCTGGTTCGGAAATTCAGGCCCAAATGCAACGAAGTTTGAAAACTTCTTCGCATACGTTCCACCACCAATGGTCATGTTTGGTGTAAAGTCATCATGACTATATTTACGATACACACTAGAAAGTGTCGTTACCAAATGGGAATTTGGATCTACAAACAATGGGTTTGCCTTACGTAAAACTTCCACTTGCAATGGATAATTTAAAGCTTTTGCGTGTTGTACAATGCTTGCTTCTATCGCATCTACATCCGCATCGTTAGGATAACGTATATCCACTATAATTTCACTTTGTTTATCACTTATATTCACAACCCCAGTATTCATGGTTAAAAACCCCATATATGTTCCATCCATCGCAATACCTAAAGATTTCCCCATCCAATCATGCAACATTTCATAGGTATGTTTCGCAAATGTATCCTGATATGCATGTCCAACAAAATTCAATATATGAAGGGCAGCATTTACGCCTAGATATGGAGTTGCCCCATGAGCAGAAACACCCTCTATATGACAAACAACTTCACAATCCACTGTTTCCATATACCCTTGTAACCCATGACTCTTTAAATAGAAGTCGAACAGCTCCAGCAATTCACTCGCTTCCTTTTTCAAGATTGCGCTTGCTTTTCCAATCACAACATTAGGTCGCTCTCCTGCATGCATTTCCTTAATTATAGTTTCAGCACTTCCTTGATAATGTACATGCAAACCACCTTTTTCTCCATAAATAACTGGAAAATCCGCATCTGGTGTAAATCCAAGAGTTGGTACTTGTGCGTGTTTTACATAGTACTCCATACACTCCATCCCAGTTTCTTCATCACACCCCAATATCAACATGACTTTTTTATTTAGCTTTATTTGTTGATCGCGAAGCATTTTCAATGCATAAAAACCTGCCATAGCAGGTCCTTTATCATCCAAAGTACCTCGTCCAAACATATACCCTTTTTCAATTTCTCCACCAAAAGGATCCCTTGTCCAACCATCTCCTATGGGTACAATATCAAGGTGCGCTAACACCCCAACACTTTCTTCACCTTCCCCATATTCAATGACTCCAGCATAACCATCAATATCACGCACAACAAAACCATCTCTTTCACCAAGTGAAAGCATATAATCCAAAGCTTCTCTACATCCTTTACCAAAAGGCGCATTCTTTGTTGCTGTGGTATCATCCCGTTGAGAATCTATCGCAATAAGTCCTTTTAAATCCTTTATAAATGCATCTTCATAAGATACGAAATTTTTCATCCAATCCATACGTATTCACCTCTGCTATATTTTATCATAAACCCTATCATTTACCTAAAGTATTTTCCTTAAATTTTTCATAAGAAAAGCAACCAGATGAACTCTGATTGCTTCTGTATTACTCAGCTGTTTCTTCTTTTGTTTCTGTTTTTACTTCTTCTTTTTTCTCAGGCTTAGGCAACAATGCTTTCGCGCTTACATTAACACGTCCACGATCATCGATTTCCATAACCTTAACTTTTATAACATCGCCGATTTTTAATACATCTTCTACTTTTTCAACACGATCATTGTTAATCTTAGAAATATGTAATAAGCCATCCGTTCCAGGGAACAAGTTTACAAATGCCCCGAATTTTTCAATACGAACAACTTTACCTTCATAGATATCGCCAACTTTCGCAACTTTTACGATGTTTTTAATGATATCTGCAGCTTTGTTAATAGATGCACGATCCATATGGTAAATAACAACGTGTCCATCATCTTCGATGTCAATTTTAACTTCATTACAATCTTCGATGATTTTGTTAATTACTTTACCATTTGTTCCGATAACTTCACGAATCTTATCTGGATCAATATAGAATTGTTCAATCTTAGGTGCGTATGTACCTACATCTTCTCTTGGTGCAGGAATTGTCGCAAGCATGTTTTCAAGAATTTGTTCACGAGCAGATTTTGCTTGTGTCAATGCCTCTTTAAATATATCTTCTGTAATTCCAGTTACCTTGATATCCATCTGTAATGCCGTAATACCCTCTGTAGTTCCAGCCACTTTAAAGTCCATATCTCCAAAATGATCTTCCATACCTTGGATATCCGTTAATACAGTATATTTATTGTTTGTTTCATCCATGATTAGACCCATTGCTATACCCGCTACTGGAGCTTTGATAGGAACACCCGCAGCCATCAAAGACATTGTACCTGCACAGATGGAAGCTTGTGAAGAAGAACCGTTAGATTCTGTAACTTCAGCTACTGTACGAATGGTATATGGGAATACTTCCGCACTTGGTAACACTTGTGCTAATGCACGTTCACCTAATGCCCCATGACCAACTTCACGACGTCCTGGATTCCCCATACGTCCTGTTTCTCCAACAGAATATGGTGGGAAATTGTAGTGATGCATGAAACGTTTTGTATCTACTTCTGTAACATCATCAATGATTTGATGATCGTTCATTGGTCCTAATGTAGTTACACTTAAAACCTGAGTTTCTCCACGTGTAAACAAGGCACTACCATGAACGCGTGGTAAAATATCGATTTGAGAATCCAAAGGACGGATTTCATCAATTTTACGTCCATCTGGACGGATTTTATCTTCAATAATTAAACGACGCACTTCATCTGCCTCAATACTATGACAAATTTCTTTTACCTGTTTTAAAGTCTTATTTTTTGTAGCGTCATCTTCATATGTTTTTGCGTCGAACATAGCAACTGCTTGTTCTGTGATTTCATCAATTTTACCATAACGTTCCAATTTCTTTTCAATAGAAACTGCTTCACGCATTGGTTTTTCGAAGTTTGCACGTACTTCCGCATCAATTTCTTCACTTACTGTATACAGTTTTACTTCCATTTTTTCTTTACCAACTGCTGCTGCAATTTCCTCTTGGAATGCAACCAACTGTTTGATATGTTCATGTCCGAACATAATCGCACCTAACATCGCTTCTTCGTTCACTTCTTTAGCGCCAGCTTCTACCATGTTTACTGCATATTTTGTTCCAGCCACAGTTAAATGAATGTCACTGTTTTCTAATTCATCAGGAGTAGGATTGATGACATATTCGCCATTGATTCTACCAACGATAACACCTGCGATTGGTCCATTGAATGGAATATCAGATACACAAAGTGCCAAAGATGCCCCAAACATTGCGGTCATTTCTGTTGAACGATCTTGATCTACAGATAATACTGTATTCACAACTTGTACTTCATTACGGAATCCATCCGCAAATAAAGGACGAATTGGACGGTCAATCATACGTGATGTCAATGTCGCATGTTCACTTGGTCTTCCTTCTCTTCTTAAAAATCCTCCAGGGATCTTTCCTACGGAATACAACTTTTCTTCAAATGTTACTGTTAATGGAAAGAAATCTAATCCTTCCTTTGCTTGTTTGCTGGCAGTTGCTGCGGATAATACAACGGTATCATCATAACGCACTAAAACAGACCCTCCAGCCTGCTTTGCAATCTCTCCAGTTTCTACTGTGATCCCACGACCACAGAATTCTAAACGAAATTCTTGTTTAGCCACACTATTCACCTCTTATTTTCTTAGTCTAGGACATCATATCATATTTTGAAACCCAATAAAAGAAAAAAAGCTCTTTTCGAGCTTTTCTACCTTATTTTCTTAATCCTAAACGTTCAATCAATGTTTTGTAACGATCTAAGTCTTTGTCTTTTAAGTAAGCCAATAAGTTTCTACGACGTCCAACCATTTTCATTAGACCACGTTGTGAATGATAATCATGTTTGTGTTCTTTGAAATGTTCTGTTAACTGGTTAATACGAGCTGTTAATACTGCAACCTGTACTTCTGGAGAACCTGTATCTCCTTCGAAACGTGCGAAATCTTTCATAATTTGAGTCTTTTCTGATTTTAATAACATTTTTCTTTCCTCCTGTTATCGATATGTTCTATACTGAGTAAACCGCCGAGGAAGCAAGTAAACCAAGTGTAAAACCTCAATCATAATACCATATCCACACTCTCTTGACAAGCATTTTTACAATCAAAACTTATTCTTTTGGTAATCCAAATGTACCTCTGTATTGTTCAATGCCTAACATACTTGCTAAATCCATTGCCCATTCGCGATATTTCCAAGCAACTGAAGTCAAAATATGATCACTTCGGATACATACCAAAGAAGTATCTTCCATACATTCGTACGCATCTTTCATAAATGGCATATCTTCTATTGTGATATCTTCTTCCAAGAGCCCCTCGCGTGGACAACCACACATAAACGGACGATTTTTCACTAACCCCGCTTTAATAAGTATCATAGGACCAGCAGAAATCGCAGCAATCACTTTCTTCTTACGGTCAAACTCCTGTAGTAACGCATGTACAAGCTTGATATCTGAAAATGGAAACATCTCACTTCCAACTCCTGTTAATAAAATGGCATCAAATTCATCCACGCACAGTTGCTCTAAGGTATATTCCGCCACACACAACATTCCTTCTTCACTGCGATAAGCCTTCTTCTCTTCTCCAAAAATTTGTACTGGTATGGATTGTAATGCGAAATTTTCAAGTGCTGCGCTCAACTCAAACATACAAAAGGCATCATAAATTAAAACTGCAATCTTCATAAGAAATCCTCCTAATATTATAAAAAAAACTTCTATGAGTACCTACATCAAAAGACGATCATAAAAGTTGTATAGGAATATATGAAAATAGTTATGAAAATAACGTTATGAACAATCTATTGAAATAAGCATCCTACTGCCTACATATGAAATACAATAGATTATTTGCTCACGTCACATCACCTCTTACTTCTAGTGTATCATATCAATCTAAAAAATCAACTAAGATATCATTCAACAATAACATCCCTTGCTTACTTGTTTTAAGATACCCATCAGAAAGTATCAAAAGCCCTGCTTTCACATGTTTATCTACCGCATCTTTGTAACACTTACAAATACTCTCTTGGAATTGAAGTTCAAACTCAGATAAGCTTACACCATCTTTCATGCGTAATCCCATCATTATCGTTTCAAACATCTCATCCTCTTTCTCTAATTCTATATAGGTTGAACTTTCTCCAAAATCAAAGTAGGTTTGTAAGTTTTTCGTATTGTCATAACGGCGATGTTCACACTTCCCACTCGCCCCACATCCAACGCCTACAAAATCCTCATAGTTCCAATACATTTGATTGTGTTTGGAACGTTTTCCTTCTTTCGCAAAATTGCTGATTTCATAATGTTCGAACCCATGTTCTTCTAATATCTGAATTGCATATTCAAACATATCAGCTTCCAAAGTCTCATCTGCACTTTGCACATGATTTCTTCCAAACTCAGAGTGTTCTTCAATCGTTAAAGAGTACAATGAAATGTGTTGGATATCAAAATTCGTTACGATATCTAGTAAATCATCCTTCCATTCTTGCATTGTTTGTCCAGGTAGTCCATAAATTAAATCGATTGAAACATTATGAATTCCATAATTATGTATCCTATCCAATTTATGCAACACATCTTCTCTACTATGTGCCCTACGAATACACTTTAATAGTTTTGGTTGTAAGGTTTGCACACCTAATGAAATGCGATTAACCCCGTAAGACTTCATAATTTCTAATTTTTGATCGCTTAAAGACTCCACATTGGCCTCCATAGTATATTCTAAAACTGTTTTTGTATAAGGAGCTACATAGGAAAGTAAGCGTTCTAATTGTTCTTCACTTAATGCACTTGGTGTTCCTCCACCAATATACATGGTTTCTAATCTTGTCCCTTTTAATTTCTCATCCAGCTCTTGATGCACACGAAAAAGCCATTTATCACACAGACCAGCATGATAACGGCATCTTGTAAAATCACAATAACTGCAGATATCTCTGCAGAATGGGACATGGATATAGCATGCTTTCATGAAATACCTCTCTAAACTAAATTATATAATTTTAAACGTTCACTCATATATAATATGATTTGTGAATTGGTAGGCTTATTGTTGTAGATGCATACTTTTTCTGGTTGTGTACGATATGCATAGTTCACTGCTGTACGTATCGATTTTTCTACTCTTGAGGATGTTGTTTCATGAATTTTAGCACATTCTGCGTACACATCCCCTATCATCAAACGTTTTCCTGGAAAACGTTGAAACACAATCATAGAACATGTCCTTAAATATTCATAACCATCCAAGTGCATGGGAATACCTAAATCTTGTAGAACTTTACTTGCAAAAGAGTCTAAATTCCAATAGGAACTCTCTTCTATTTTCTTATTCTTTTGATCCCGTCTCAACATATCAATCATTTGTTTGCTTGAATATGGTTCTACTAAGAAGTTTTTGATATCATATTGTAATAGTAAATGAATGGTATTGGTATTCAACTCTTTAAACAAAACCAAAACATTCATACTATGAAAACAATCATGTTCAAATAATTTTGATAAAAATGCTGCACTCGCTATATAATCCTCATGAAATTGGAATATTAAAACATCAATTTCCAACTCCATCAATTTCGAGATACTTTCACCAACAACAGTAGAAATCCCTAATATTTGAATTTCTCTTTGTGAATTTGCATACTCCAGCAGGTCTTTGATCAGTTCATAATCATGAACACATACATACACTTTTTTCATAATGTTTTTTGACATGCACCTCTACACTTTTTCATGCCTTATTCCCCCTCTTTAACTTCCAATATAGTAGACGAACTTTTTCCCCGTTTTCCGTTTTCTATACCAGCCCAATTCTACAAGTTTATCCATTGAACTACGTCCAGTTTCATAACATACATTCGCAAAAAGTAGATATTGTTGGATATCATAATAATGATTCTGTTTACGATGTGCTAAATAAAATCGAATTTGTTCTTCATGTAGTTGTGGATAACATTCTTTTAGTTCTTCAAAAGACAAGTTACTACGTTCTTGTTTTTTGCTACTGTTTAATAATACCATTCCTTCACAGATTTTCAACAATATTTGATCAAGGAACCGTAAAAAATGATAAGTTACATCAATTTGAGGTTCTAATCTTACATCTACCTCGTCATCGTCTGGAAAATAATGAAACAAATGAAGCAAATTTTCTTTCATCAAGTACAAGTAAAGAATCTCCCTGTTGGTACTTGGAAACTTTATCATACATAAAAATGCAACAAGTGTAAAAGGGATATCCAAAGAAAACAACATTTCTACATCTTCAACGGATGGAACACGCAACAAGGTACAAGCCACTTGTATCCATTCTTGCATATCAATTTGTTCAATCGTATCCAGTTGATGTCGCAACATATCCCAAATAGGATTATGTTCTTCTTCAACTTTGTTTGTATCTCGTATATTTACTTGATGAAGTTTTTGTTCTGTCTTCAAAATTTTAAACACAACACTTCTACACAAAATCACATGGCAATTAACTTTAGGTATCACAAATAAAAACCGATTGCGATATGCTTCGATTTCATCCCATATTACATTACCAATATGACTACCAAGTTCATTTATGATATCTTGTTTCTGCGCATAGCTTTCTTCACAATAACGTTCTATTACTTCCATTTTATCACCGTTTTTTAGTATAGCATAAGAACTTAACAATCCTTGTATTTTAGACAAAACAAGACCTAATACTACAAGAAGATACACATCCTATATAAAAAAAAGAATCTTCAAAAGATTCTTCTCTTATTTATCATCTTCATCCATAGATAATACTGCCATAAATGCTTCCTGTGGCACTTCTACACTTCCTACAGATTTCATACGTTTCTTTCCTTCTTTTTGTTTCTCAAGAAGTTTTTTCTTACGTGAGATATCTCCACCATAACACTTCGCTAATACATTTTTACGAAGGGATTTGATGTCTGATCTTGCGACAATTTTCCCATTAATTGCGGCTTGAATAGGAATTTCAAATTGTTGTCTTGGAATCAATTTCTTCAATTTCTCACAAATTGCACGTCCCCTTGGATATGCAAAATCACGGTGTACAATAGAAGAAAGAGCATCGACCACTTCTCCGTTTAATAAGATATCCATCTTAGCAAGTTTATTTACCTGATAACCAATCAATTCATAATCCAAAGAAGCATACCCTTTGGTACATGATTTTAATCGATCAAAGAAATCAAATACAATTTCTCCTAAAGGAAGTTCATAAATGACATTCATTCGATTATCATCGATATACACCATATCTTTATAATTCCCACGTTTTCTTTGACACAATTCCATAATCGCACCAACATATTCATTTGGTGTCATAATATTCGCTTTCACAAATGGTTCTTCAATACGTTCTACTTTTTGTACATCCGGCATTAAGCTAGGGTTTTCAATATGTTTCATTTCCCCATCACTCATATGCACGTGATAGACAACAGAAGGAGCTGTCGCAATCAAATCAATGCGATATTCACGCTCAATTCTTTCTTGTACTACATCCATATGTAACAATCCTAAAAATCCACAACGAAATCCAAACCCAAGAGCTTGCGATGTCTCGGCTTCAAACTGTAACGATGCATCATTAAGTTGTAGTTTCTCTAAAGCATCACGTAAATCATTATATTTATTAGAATCGATTGGATACAACCCACAATATACCATTGGATTCATTTCACGATATCCAATCAATGGCGCATCTGCAGGATTTGAAGCACTTGTAATCGTATCTCCCACACGTACATCTTTAATGGATTTGATAGAAGCACATACCCATCCTACTTCTCCACACTCCAGTACATCCTTCTTTACTTCTTTAGGATTACGTATCCCTAGTTCTAATACTTCATATTCCGCTTCACTTGCCATGAAGTGAATCTTATCTCCAACTCTAATGGTTCCCTCTTTTACACGAACATATGCTACAACACCACGATACGCATCGTACAATGAATCAAACACAAGCGCTTGTAATGGTGCATCTGGATTTCCACTAGGTGCTGGAATTTGTTTTACAACTGCTTCCAATACATCGCGTACATTTAATCCGTTCTTTGCGGATATCAAAGGACACCCTTCCGCATCTAAGCCAATTACATCTTCAATTTCCTTACGCACCACTTCAGGTTGTGCACTTGGAAGATCAATCTTATTGATAACTGGCAAGATCTCCAAATCATTATCCAACGCCAAATATACATTCGCCAATGTTTGCGCTTCAATCCCTTGCGCCGCATCCACAACCAAAACAGCCCCTTCACAAGCCGCAAGTGAACGAGACACTTCATACGTGAAATCGACATGACCTGGTGTATCAATTAAATGGAAAATATAATGTTGTCCATCTAAGGCTGTATATTTCAACTGAACTGCATTCAGTTTGATAGTAATTCCTCTTTCACGTTCCAAATCCATACTGTCTAACAGTTGTTCTTTCATATCCCTTTGTTCAACTGTATCCGTGATTTCAAGAATACGATCAGCTAAAGTAGATTTCCCATGATCAATATGGGCTATGATAGAAAAATTTCGTATATATTTTTGATCCATATTCTTCACACTCCTCATAACCATAACATTATAACAGAAGAAAATCTCCCCAACAATAGGCAAATGAAATTTGTTTCTTGACTTATTAATTATCCAGTGCTAAAGTTTATTTGAAAAGATTGAGAGAGCTTTCTTTTCAAAAAAAAGGAACGTCCCATTAGGGTGCGTTCCTTTTTGCATTTCTTATGCTTTTTCTTCAGAATTTAAGAACTTCCAAACAATCGCCGCAATAGCAGCTCCAACTAATGGTGCTAAAATAAACACCCAAACCTGAGCTAATGCTTCTCCACCAGCTAATAAAGCAGGTCCTAAGCTTCTTGCAGGGTTTACAGATGTTCCAGTGAATGGAATACCTAAAATATGAATCAAGGTTAATGTTAACCCAATAACTAATCCCGTTGTAGAAGCATTTTCGCTTTTACTAGTAACTCCAAGGATTGCTAGAATAAAAGTAAATGTTAATACAATTTCTACTACGAAGGCTACCATCATTTCCGTATTTAATGCACTAGCAGCTCCAAATCCATTGGTTCCTAATGAAGCATTTGAACCAAAGAAGAAACATAACAATCCAGCACCAGCAATACCACCAAGTACTTGCGCAACAACATAACCAACGAAATCTTTGGCATCTAGTTTTTTAGAAATAAACATTGCTAGAGATACCGCAGGGTTGATATGACATCCAGAAATATTCCCAATAGAATACGCCATTGCGACAATGGATAAACCAAATGCAAATGCAATCAATAACGTTGATAATGCCAAAGGTACCTCCGTACCAATTTTTGAAACTAGAGTATTGGCAGCCACTGCACTACCACAACCAAATGTGACCAAAACAGAAGTACCAATAAATTCAGCTACATATTTTTTCATACATAATCCTCTTTCTTTCTATTCATCATGTATCATGACGAAAACAATATAGCACACAATTTCACATAAATGTAAAATTCTTAAAAAAAAGATCTTTCACAAGATCCTTTACTTAAAACATTTCCCTACCATTGCTTTCCCCGCTCCATTAAAGAACGATTTGGCATCACTTTTCGCTTTCCCTTCCATCTGTATTTCATCTACTATAATAATTCCTTGCTTTGCTCCAATTGCAAAGCCATTCTCTTGATACCCTAATACTTCCCCTGCCTTTTGCATTTTATCATTTTTTATCATTCGTACTTTATGAAATTTGACTTTTTTTCCATCCATAAGCGCATATCCACATGGCGTTGGCATTAAACCACGGATATGATTGTATACATCTTGTACATCCCTATGGAAATCGATCCATTCCTCTTCTTTTTGAATGGTATATGCAAAACTTGCCTGCTCTTCATCTTGTTCCACAAACACTGCACTTCCATCTATAATCAAAGGGATACTTTCTGACAATAAAGCAGCTCCAGCAACTGCTAGTTTCTCATATAGA
>JAVWJF010000059.1:0-10987 GCA_036639195.1 Longicatena sp. | reverse complement strand
AAATATCTTCATCTGCGAATTCAACCGTTAGAATGTCATGCAAATCAATCGGTACCATAACCATTTCTAATTCATGATATCCATCTTCTCTTTTCCCCACAACGTTCAAACACATATTTATTTTCGCATATGCATTAATCTTCATGGGTCATCACCTCATACAAATGAATAAACTCATCCATACCAAGACTCTCTGCTCTACGAGCCACTTCTATTTGTGCCTTTTCTAAGATAAGGCGTGCACTTTCTTTGTTTTCACAGTATTCACCAAAGTTATTTAAAATTGTTTTTCTTCTTTGTTTGAAACAGGCTTTCACCATTTCAAAGAAATGAGTTTCTTCTATAGTATTGTCTCTCTCTATAAAACGAAACTGTAGTACAGCACTATCTACATTAGGTTTTGGCATAAAGACATTCTTAGGTACTTTCATAACCGATTTTACATCACAACGATACTGCGTGATGATACTCAATGCATTATAATCCTTTGTATTTGGAACGGCATGAAAACGATCCGCTACTTCTTTTTGCATCATAACGGTGATTGCGGAAATATCCGCATGAGATTCAAATATCTTAAAGAGAATCGGTGTGGTTATATAATAGGGAAGATTGGCTGCGATGACTACATCGTACCCTTCTTTTTTGTACTTCTCTACCCACTCCACTAAATCAATTTCTAAAAAGTCTTGTAGTACAATTTCAAAGTTATCATATTCGGATAATGTTTCTTTTAATACAGCTGGGAGTCTTTCATCAATTTCAAAAGATACTACCTTCTTTGCGTATTCGCATAAATATTGAGTCAATGCCCCGATACCAGGTCCTATTTCAAACACTACACAATGATCACTTACCATGGCAGATCTTGCGATCTTTTCCACAACACTAGATTCAATTAGGAAGTTTTGCCCATAATTCTTCTTTGCGAATAAATCATAAGTTTCCAATATCTCTTTGGTTCTACTTGGTGTCGCAATTGGTTTATTCATATTGCTCTTCCTTTCATTTTAACAAATCCTCTATATCTTCTTTTTTATATCTTCCCATATTCAAACGTTTCCATAATGTTTTTGCGTTTGGTTTACCCAAGGATAATTTCTGGGCAAGAATGTCTCTTTTCTGTCCACTATCTTTTTGTCCTTGTAAACCAAGGTCCATAAAATCCTCATAAGAAAATGTTTCTATAAATGTATCATCATACGTTAGTAGGTTCGACAACGCTTCTATAATATCTTCTTTATTAGCGTGTTCGATACCTACCTTCTTTGTTGTTTTCGCTTTGTTTTTATCGATAAAAGCATTCTTGCAGCCTGGTACATATTGATTGATAGTCGTACGAATTTTTTCACCAGGGAAATCAGGATCTGTAAAAATAATGATTCCTCTTGTTTTTTGTAATTGCGCGATACGAGCTAATACTTCTTTTCCAAGATGTGTTCCACTGGTCTCAAGTGTATCGCATTGCAAATAGCTCTTCAACACATTGGTATCATTTTTACCTTCTACTACAATGACTTCTTTTATCTTCATATGAACGCAACCTTTCGTACAATATTTTATCATAAATACACTAAAAAAGACACTGACGTTATGGATTTCATCAGTGTCTAAGAGATTTATAGAGCGCAACCTGAACTAGTTTGTCCTCCCATACGAATAATCTGCGCAGTTGGATTTCCAGCAGATACTCGATATACTTGAGAATTGGATTCACTTCCTGTATACAAATCAAGATGATGTCCAGAGATTCCACCACCTCTATCCAATACCATTGCGTAGAAAGGTTCATTTGGATTTAAACCTGCACCACCTAGTCCATGGTTCTCAATCTTTACGATGGAACACATTGGCACACTGCGATCTGCCGCAATGATATAATAATTCCCATACTTGATTCCTGGTTGCCATGTACCATCTGGTAACTGCACTCCAAGGTTCAAATCTAGTGCAACTCCCATCGCAGTACCTCCACGTCCATTTATAACTTGACACCCATAACAGTCAACTCCGTATGTTGTAATTCTTGGAGAAAAGGCACTTAGTGCTTTTTTTTCTAAACGTTCTAATTCTGCTTTACGCGCAGCTTCTGCATCTTCTGCTTTCTTCTTTTCACGCGCATCGCCAAGCAGCTGTTTACTGATGCGATTAAAATCCTCTTTTGTGACAATCAACCCTTTGCTATCTCGAACACTTGTATACAATTGTGTGTCTTGATTGTTCTTAGCATAGGCCTTCAATGCAAATACTTCATTCCTGTTATCCACTAGCCTTGCAAGTGGCTGTGGTGTATAGTCTGTATCGTTTGATACAATAAAGTCGTTGTTCGCTATGTTTGTATCGAAAACTTTAGCTTCGGTACTCACACATCCATATAAAGCGAAAACACAGGTGAATAGGACGAATAAAATTCGTTTTGCCTTCATCGTTGTTCCTCCTTCGTATGAAACAGACAATAGTCTATCACATAACTTTGAACTTGTCCAATAATATTATTTTTTAACATGTGTTTATTAGTATTTTACCCAATTCGCACTGTTTTATACATATGCTTCAAATAATTATTTTATGACAAACGTTGATTGTAAGGCATTATTTCAATCTTATTCAAAAAATACAACTATTTTATCTCGTAAAGCAACTTGTTAAATATGCAAAGTATTTCACAAACAAAGGCAAATTCTTATACAATTTTTTCCAGTTATCTTAGCTAAAAGCTCCGTATTCTTCATGGAACTCTCAGTTTTGAGTCACTTGTGAATGAAAGCAGTTACACCTTTACGTTCTTGTTTCTATGGTTGCCAAGGTAAAATAAAAACATCCATTTACGGATGCTTGATGTATGCTATAGTTTGCTAGGAAAACTTAAATCATCAATGAAATCTAATGAAATTCCATATATGATTTCATCCTCTACAATCCTAAAACATTCTTTATCACTATATTTTTCTGGTTCATGTGCATCTAAACCATATAATACTTTTACTTTATATGTAGAAGCTATCTCCCAAAACTTACGATATGGATACAAATAACGATATTCATTTCCTCTTTGACACTTTCCATGTTTCAATCCATTTAGGTTCAATTCTAATGGAACTTTATACTCTTGTGCGGCTTTACATATTGTATGAGATGCCTCTTCACAGGCTTCATTCCATTCTTCTTTTCCAAACATAAATAAATCAGGATGTGCTACATAATCAGGCAATCCATCTACAATTGCTTTTTCTACCATCTTCGCATATAACAAAGTATCTTTATCCTCAAAGTTGCGATAAAAGTCTGGCGCAAACAATGCAGGCTCGTGTTCTCCTAAAATGATATAATCAAAACGTTCTTTATTAGCTTTTATTTCATCCATTTGTTCTTGATAGTTTTCAAATTCAAGCCCAATACGTATTTCTATTTGATCTTTATATTTTTCTTGAAGATACTTTATAGAAGACACATAATCTTCAAGTTCATAATCATGCATTCTTTCGCCTTTGATATATCCATCCTTATATGGCATATGATCAGAGAACCCAATTCTTTTAAATCCATTTTTTATAGCTTCTACTACGTAAGCTTCATCTTCTCCTATTGCATGTCCACATCTTGATGTATGGCAATGATAATTAAACTTTTGCATAAAATCCCCTTCTTTCTTTATAGTTCTTCTTCGTATGTAAATCCTAATCCCTGTACTTCATTCGCATTCATCACAATCACAAAGGCTTCTGGATCGATATGTGATACAAGCTTTTGTAGTTGTGGTAATTGTTTATTCACAATTACTACCATCAATACTGGTTTTTGTTCTTGAGAATACCCTCCTACCGCTTGAATAAGTGTCGTACCTCTTTCTAGCGTTTCATGTATCTTGTCCATTATCTCACGATGATGTTCAGATACAATCATTACATTCTTCGCATCATGTCCACCAATCATCATGGTTTTATTAATTAACACACTACTTACCCAAACAGATAGTATTCCTGTTAAAGCTGCTTGCAGTCCATAAGTGGCTGCCCCTAACAAAACAGTCAACGCATCTACAATTAGCACAAGTCTAGGAAGTGGAATATGGGTATATTTATTAATTACAAGTGGAGGAATATCCATTCCTCCCGTACTAGCTCCTGTACGGAATACACAACCAATTCCAATTCCCATCAACGCACCACCATAAATAGTCGCAAGATATTTATCCATAATAAATGTATCTGGTGCGATATAATTCGTAGCTATATATGAAAATGAAGACAATAATAAAGGATAAGCAATCGTGCTTAAAATTGTCTTCATCGCAAATTTCTTACCTAAAATAAAAACACCAATAATAAACAAACCAACAGTTCCTACATTGATCATCATTTCTGGAGACAATGGAACTATCTTTTGTAAGGCAATCGCAACTCCAGCTAATCCTCCCGTCAATACATTATTGGGTAGTATAAACCACGCTACACCAATTGCTAGCGCAATATTACCAGCAAGTATCCAAAGAAATTCATACATAAATTCTTTTCTGTTTATATTCATATCTTCACCTATAACCTTATACTTAAGTATTATATCACGAGCATTCATGAACTTAAAAGGTCAATTTAAGTTTCCTTTCAAAAGAAAACTCTCAATTCATATGAGAGTTAATGTGTAAACAATTCTTGGATTAAAGAACGAGGTTCTACTTCTGGTGTACAAATACTTTTCGCACGTAAATCTCCTGTTGTCTCATCACCTTTTCCATCACCTTCTATGATTAGTAAATGGTTATCTTCCCACTTGGCAGATATATCATTTTTATACTCAAACATCTTCATGTTTTTTATCACCATACGTAAAGATGACTCCGTATGAATACCACTGACCAAATCCGTGTATATTTCTTGAATTTTATTTTTCAAAGGGTATGTTTCCATTGTATCGCTATCATATCTAATCACATACTCAATTTCACTTTTGGCAGTTATTGACCCTATCGTAAACAAAGTCATCGTCCATATACTCACTATGATAAAGAATTTCTTCATTTCATTCACCTCTACAAAAAGTATCGGCAAGATTTTTCTTTTTAAACCTTTCATTTTTAAAAAGGTTGTTTTATGAATTTTTTGATAGTTTCTTGATAAAGAATTGAATACCTGTACCCATACATATGATTGCTAATAAAGTCCCTAATGCCCCTGTTGCCCCTAGCAAAATACCAAGAATCGCAAAGGTGATATCACACAGAGTACGAACAATTCCAATACTACTCTTAGTTTTATGACTCACACAGAAAACAAGAGCCTCATAAGCACCCTTCCCATAATCCGCTAGTGCATATATCGCAATCCCGAGAGCAAGTACCAACAAGCCTACTACACATAGAAGTATACTCATACTCAAAGAATCAATGGACACCATATGAGAAGTCATAAAATCCGTTGTTAATGCGATAACAATCGGGTTCAAGATGCTTCCTATATGGATCTGCTTTTTATCCATAAAGAAAACGAACACTAAAATAATCGCACATACCAAAATATTAGCTTGCCCTACAGTAATTGATAATGTATTTGAAATCCCTATCCAAAACAGTGTCATTGGATCACTTCCCACATTCGCCCATATCGTAAACGCGATACCGACACCCATAATCAGTGAACCTATGATAACTCTAAGTAACTTTCCTATTTGTAATTTTCCCATGTTTTTCTCCATAAGAAAGGACACTATTTTCATAGTATCCCCTCCTTTATTTATTTCAATTCTGGCCAATATGCTTTATTTGCCTTAATGTAATCATCTAAGATAGCTTTCGCTACATGTGTAGATGGAACAATCGGATTCAAAGTTAATGCCTCTAATGCTTTTTGATAGCTTCCTTCTAAACAAGCTTCTACCGTTAAGGTTTCATATGCCTTCATTACTTCCATTAGACCTTTCTGGAAGGTAGGAATCGTTCCTACATTATATGGACGATAACCAGATGCATTGATAGTCGCAATACATTCAACAATAGCTCCTTGTGTAAAATTTGAAATAACACCATCATTTGGCACGTTGATTATGAATTCTTCATTTGTATCATTCACAATGGCATTTACAATATTCACAATAAAATCCCCATGAATCGTATCTGTTAAGTCGTTTCCTTTTGCACTACCTTTTTTTACACCTTCTAAACATAATGCGAAAGTTTCCTTTTCACGGTGGTCAATACAGTATTCTCCACGTGTATAATTGATATCTTCATCTTCAAACATTTCATCAGGGTAATAATAGTATTGTAAATAACTTACTGGTAAAGTTCCTGGGAAATGTTCCACAAATTGTTTTTGACGTTTCGCCGTTCTTGCCCAACTATCATCTGTTGCACTTCCAGTAAACATTCCATTCACTTTTACATATTCGCTTAATTCTGGTAGTTTATCAACACCATTTACATCAAACATATTGGTGAACCACCCTAAGTGATTCAAACCAAAATAACGATATGAGAAATCTTTTGGTGTACCTTTCATAATCTTTGCCATATCACTTTGTTGCCAAGGTGGAACATCACAAATACAAATGTTTTTCACTTCAGGTACTGCTCGCTGAATAGCTTCTGCCACGATCGCTGTTGGATTAGAATAATTAATAATCCATGCATTAGGTGCATATTTTACAACATCTTTTGCGATTTCAACCATTGCTGGAATTTCACGCATAGCGAATGCGAAACCTCCAGGTCCACAAGTCTCTTGTCCAATCACGCCATGTTTCATCGCGATCTTTTCATCCTGCACACGTTGTGGAAGCATTCCTGTACGAATTTGTGCTAGTAAAAAATCCATCCCTACGAAGCCTTCCTCACGTTTTGTAGTCATAAATACTTCAATGCTAGGGTCTACTTCTTTTACCATGATTTCCATAAAATCACCAGTGATATGAAGACGTTCTTCATTATCATCAATGAATACGATCTTCTTTAGATGAATACGTCCTCTTTGTTCCAATAGAGAATTTACAATACCAGGGGTATATGCACTACCAGAACCAATAATTGCTACGGTGTACTTCTTCATAATAATATCCTCACTTTCTTGTGTAGTTATTATGATACTTCCATATAAATCGCTATTTCATAAGGAAACGTATATCCGTTAGGAAGTACAGCCAATACTTACAAAAATAGTATAGCGAAAAGATGAATGAAGGACAAATAAAAAATTTCCTATAAGAATAGGAAAGTTGAATATGAAACCCTATTCAAACAAATAGAGGATTCATATGCATTTCTATAATCAAAAAAGCAACCCTTTTTGGGTTACTTTGCGTATTCTATAATAGATTCCAATGCCAACATCATCATTGTATCGAAACTTTGTTCACGCGCTTGTGCACTTACCTTTTCTTTTGTAATACTATGGTCAGATACAGTAAGTAAGGTTGCGGCTTGTTTGCCAGCACAACGTGCAATATGAAAGAGGGCGAAACTTTCCATATCAACACATAAGCAACCCTTATGTTCTACTAAATCCACAAGATTTTCTTTCACTTTATGGTAGAAACAATCACTTGTATGCACTCTTCCAATCTTCAAAGGAAGCTGATGTTCCTTTGCACATGTAATAATGCGCTCATTTAGTTGTGGTTCACTTTCCACAATATGAAGATTTTCTCCACTGTATGTTGATGCATATGTCGATTCACTATATGCACTCTGTGCTAAGAAAACATCTAGTATTTGAAGCTGTGTACTATATGCTCCACAAGAGCCGATACGAAGGATGATATCTACATCATATTTATGGTATAGCTCATGTGCATATATTCCCATAGAACCACATCCCATACCACTTCCCATAACAGAAATGCGCTTTCCTCTATAAGTTCCACTAAAGCCTAGCATATTACGTATATCATTGAATTGTATGACATCTTTTAAATATGTTTCCGCAATATATTTGGCTCTTAAGGGATCTCCAGGCATCAATACAACATTCGCAATATCTTTTGCATCTGCACGATTATGTGCACTTGCCATTAAAACTGCCAGCCGTTAAAGGTAAAGGCTGTTTCACTTACATTTTCAGGATCATATTCTTTTAGAATTTCTTCATATCGTTCTTTATAGTTATTGTCAATTTCTGCTTGGGGAATGACAACACTTGCTTCATGTAAGAAATGGAAAGAATCTCTACCCATCGCTTGTCCACGTTGTGTGTGCTTGTCTAATGCAACATCAGGAATTTCAGGAAGTTTTCCCATCGCAAATGATTTGATACAAATATTTTTTAAGATATCACTTGAACGATCTTTTTCACTCGCACACATGTAACGAATGGCATGAATGAAATACATCGTGCGATCATTATCAGCGTAGTCATAATTCAAACGCATTTGCGCTAAATTGTTCACCATAATTGCAGCCATAGGATTCCCCATACCAATATCTTCTACTGATATTGTAAGCAATCTTCTCCACATTTTTTCTTCTAATTGAGGAGATGAAATATATAATTCGTATGCGAACATACATGCTTGTTCTTCCAATCCTCTACGTATTGATTTTTGTAAAGCACTAATGACTTCGTCACACGCATAACCATTACGTGTTGTAATTTTTGACCATGGGTCGTACATTGTTTTTGCCATAAACTTAATTCCTCTCCTTATATAGTTCCATAAATTCTTGAACCATGATTTTAATTGTTTCACAACTCATAAATTGATCTTCCGCATGCAATACGAGCATAGAAACTTGTGGTTCGTTATCCGTCGCTTCTTTTTGTAGAAGCGCTAAATGTTTGTCATGCGCTTCTTTAAGGAAATTATCCCCTTCCTCTAGCTTTGCATGCGCTTCTTCCACCTGTTGCTTCTTTGCCAGATGCATCGCCTGAATATATGTTGATTTTGCTGCACCTGAATAAGTAATAATTTCCATAGCTACAGCGCTTAATTTTTCTAAATCTGGCATGTTGACACCTATCCTTCCATTAACTTCTTTGCTTGTTCATATGCACCTTTTCCATCAGAAATTGCATATACACGCATATCCACAGCTTGTGTAGGAATACGTAGTTTTCCTTTTACTTCTTCTACTGCATACATAATTTGAGGTGCCACTAAGCATACATCCCATTTTCCAATCTCATCAGAAATACTTGCGCTACTAACTGCTTGTACTTCTGCACTATCATTGACACTTTGTGCATGTTCTTTAATCTTTTTTACAAGTATAGAACTTGACATTCCTGCATTACATACAACTAATATCTTCATTTTGAGTTCTCCTTAATCTTTCATGATTTGTATAATTCTCTCAAGATAATCCATAACTTCCTCTGGTGTCTTCATTTCCAATAGCATTTGAATCAAACTTGGAGTTGTCGCAATCATATTGATTAGATTATATATGTACTTTAAATCAGCATCAATTTTTGGTTCAAATGCAGATACAAACATAATGCATACAGGGTTTGTATCTTTTAAGATGTTACTTTTTACGATTACCATCATAATCGCATCCTCACTCGCTGTATTCATCAAGGGGTGAGGCATAAAACAACCATTTTCGATATGAGTCGGATATACTTTTTCTCGGGAAATGATATCCTCCACAAATCGAGGTGCATCAGGTATTTTATGGTGGTTTTCTAATAAGGTTGCACTTCTTTTTAAAATCTCTTCATAACTAATATCCTCTTCTATGATAAGGATTCTATCTTTTGAGAATACCTTATGGAAGATGGATGCACTTTGTGATAACATTGCTCGACGAGATATAAAGTTTTCAATCTGTACTCGATCAGCTTCATAAGGAAGCTGTTGTATTTCAATGACAGGTATATTTAGTTTCTTTTCAAGTGCAATGTTACTGATAATCAAATCAACGTTTTGATTCTTTATCTCTTCTTCTAATTGATAGGTAGAAACATTTCCCATCACTTGTACACGTTCTTTAAATTCTTGATGAATCCATGTTTCGATAAAACTTGCGAAGCTTTGCGTCGTGCCAAATACAATAAGTACTTTGATACTTGTATTTTGTACTTTAAGAAACGGTTGAATATAAAGGGCCAAAAATGATATTTCATCTTCCTTCATATATAAGTTATATTTCTTATGTACAATTGGCACGATTAACATCGCTATCTCATAAGCAAATGCATAGGTAGTTTTTACTTCTTGTAGCAATGGGTTTATCAATTGATAATCCATAAGTAATCGTTTTATCGCAAACTCTAAATGGCTCTTAAAGTTTTCAAATAAGGATGGCATTGATTCAAAATCTAAATTATATTTACTCTTCATCTGTCCTACAAATTCATGAACAATTACTTCATTTGATGTAGAAAGAAGGGAAGTGTTTTGATTAGAAAATAAACCTAGTGTCTCCATATAGTTTTGTAGTAAGGATATATCTTCTACTTCCATGGTGTAATGCAAATCACGTAGTAGCGTATGTAGCATAGCATGTAAAGGCTCATTGTTATGTTGCAGGTGTACATGCTCTTTGATATAGCATTTATCTTCACATCGTGTAATGGTAAAGAGTACCATCCAACTAACAACAAATAACATTTGATCTGGTATATTTACATTATGTGTTTTACAATACCCACTCATATAATCTACGATATCATAAATTTCTTCCACATCAATAAAGTCTTTGACGAGTTGATATAAATGAATATCTACTAATTTATTTGATAAATAAATTTCTTCTTTTACAATGCGATAAAGTAGTGTTCGTAGTGCGACTTCATCAGACTTTAAACAAAGCTCACCATTCTCCAACAACAATCCATCATAATGGAATAATTTTTTTAAACTTTTTTGAAAGGATGTAATGTCTTTATATATCGTTTGTTCAGATACGAAAAGTTCACTCGCAATATCATATAAGCTTACACTCTCCCGATGAAAGAGTTGTCCTAATATGTAATACTTTCTCTCCATTGGAGTAGAGGCAATTTGCTTATGGTCAATTGCCTCCATCAATGTTATGCAATCTTTTACTTTTTCA
>JAVWJF010000058.1:7109-11006 GCA_036639195.1 Longicatena sp. | reverse complement strand
TGAAATCCGACATTCACTAGATTATTACGCATTGCAAAATTATGAACATCGATATCTCCGATTAGCTTATCTGTTTGGACATGATATGCAATATCCATCGCTTTATTTAATAACAAGCTACTATAATGATGCCCTTGTTCCTCAGGTATAACTCCAATATAGGTAATACCCGCAACACCTTCCACCAACTCGTTGATTGCGATGAATCCAACAGGAGCACCCTGTACCCATAAGATTTGGAAAAATTTATTACTATCCTTATCTTCTAGGATTTCTTTTAATGTACTTTCAACACCTTCCTCTAATCCTAAATCTTTGTACTCTTTTTGAAGAAGTACATCTAGTGTGGTGGAACTTGCCTTTATCATGAGTTCTAATACATCTTTATATTCCATATCCATCGCACTTGTAAATGTATAACCAGAGGTATCCTTGCTTATCGGTTTGATTGTGTAACTCTCCCTTTCTATGCATAAATTTGCATAGCACTGACAGGCTTTATATATTTTTTCAAAATGTATCTTATCTGTATATAAATCTAAGCGCCACTCCACATTTTTAGGTAGTTGTACGAACACATCGCTTAAGAAACTATCGACTTCCTCTTGAGGTATATCTTCTACTGTGAAATGTGCTAAATAGTGCATTTCTTCGAAGATTATCAATCTACATACTACCTTTTTATCTTGAACTTTGATGAAGCATTTTTCTAATGGCAATCCTTCTTTTATCTCTTGTCTTAAGGACTCATTTTGTGCATCACTACTTGATGGCATAGAAACCATCGATTCTACAAATTCTTTACTACATGTTGTTGTTTTCATTGTTTATGATCCTTTCCATTTATGTTTGTTGCATAGGGAAAGAAAAAGCATCCCAAAGAAGGGATGCCAAACACACTGTTAGATTATATTAAACAGGCGTTTCGTATCTTTCCTTTGTTTCATTATTAGGTTTTTCATACAAACCACCTGCCTTTCGTTGTTTTTATTATATCATCCTAAAGGGAATAAAGAAAGCTTGTTATCGCCTATTTTCTTCTTAAAGCTCATCGCCGTTTGATGCAATTACTTTTTTATACCAATGAAAAGAATCTTTTCTTATTCTTTTCAAAGTTCCTTCACCTTTATTGTTTAAATCTACATAAATGAATCCGTAACGCTTATGCATTTCTCCTGTAGACATACTTACCAAATCTATGCACCCCCATGGCATATACCCTATGAGTTTTACACCATCTTGAATTGCATCTCTCATGGCTTCTATATGTTTTTTAAGATAGTTTATCCGGTAAGAGTCATGAATTTGTCCATCAACAACTTCATCAATTGCGCCTAATCCATTTTCTGTAATCATCACAGGAATTTTGTATCGATCGTATACTTTATTAAGTGTATAACGAAGTCCCACTGGATCTATAGGCCAATCCCATTCTGTCAACTTTAAATATGGATTTTTAATTCCACCCATGATATTGCCACCTGTATGCTCTTCATCACTTACAACGCTTTCACATATGCTTTGATAATAACTAAAGGTGTAAAAATCACACACGCCTTCTTTTAGCCAATTTCTGTCTTCCTCGCTCAAATCAATAGAAATATTTTCTCGTTCAAAATAGGATTTTGCATAATATGGATAAGTTCCATTAATCATAACATCTGAACATAAACAATTACGTACTTGATCATTTTGATATACCATCAATACATCTTCAGGATGACATGTTCTAGGGTACACGGTAATATGACATATCATTGTCCCGAAGTGGAAATCAGGATTGATTTTTCTACCAATACTAACTGCTTTAGCTGAAGCAATCAAAACATTATTCAACGCATTGAATCGCAGATTTGCATCATCCTTTTGTTGATCAAAATACTCTGTACCATCAAGTAGTATACCTCCTTGAATAAAATTCCCTAAAGGCAATTGTAAATCATTCACCTCATTAAATGTTAGCCAATACTTTACTTTATTCTTGTATCTATTAAACAATGTTTCACAATATTTAACATAATAATCAATGACTTTTTTATCTGCCCAGCCTTGACAATGCTCTACCAAATAAAATGGAAGTTCATCGTGGCTGATAGTCACTAATGGTTCTATTCCATGAGATAACAATTCATCAAATACTCTATCATAGAATTTTAGTCCTTCTTCATTTGGTTCTGTCTCATTTCCTTTCGGAAAAATCCTTGTCCAAGCAATTGAAAGCCTGAACACATTAAATCCCATTTCAGAAAACAGTTCAATATCTTCTTTATAATGATGATAAAAATCTATTCCATTATGATTAGGATAATATTCACCCTCTTTAATACCTTTAGTAATCTTCCTGGGAGTTTTATAATCACCAGCGCACATTACATCAGCAACGCTAATGCCTTTTCCCCCAATATTATAAGCACCTTCCATTTGATTAGCTGCAGTTGCACCACCCCACAAAAAACCCTCTGGAAATATATGTTTATCCATTTTCTATATCCCTTCCTTGTGTTAATTTACTATGTTTAATGTACTCTTGGTACCATGCAAAACTATCTTTCTTAATCCTTTTCCCGCTACCATTTCCTTGATTATCTCTATCAACATAAATAAAGCCGTAACGCTTCTTCATTTCTCCAGTAGAAGCACTTACCAAGTCGATTAAACTCCAAGCAAGAAACCCAAGTAAATCAACACCATCTTCAAATACTGCTTTTTCCATTTCTTGAATATGGCGTTCAAAATACTCTATCCTTTCACTGTCGTGAATACAGCCATCATGGGCTAATTCATCTACGATACCAATTCCACACTCAACAATAAACAATGGTAATTGATAACGATCATACAACTTATGAAGGGCGAGACGAAGTCCTATCGGGTCAATATTCCAACCCCATTTCGTTCTATTAAGGAACTCGTTATCTACCTCGCCAACACCGTTTGAATATGTCTTACTCATATAATAGCTGAAAGATATATAATCCACTGTACCCTCTTTAAGAATATCAATATCTTCCTTTGAAATATCAATAGAGATATCTCCTTCATTAAATATTTGATCCATATACGAAGGGTATTTCCCACGACACATCACATCTAAACAGAAATACTGCAATTTATCATGTTCCAACAGTTCTAAACTATCGCATGGATTGCACGTGTTTGCGTAGTTCGTTACAAATGCGGACATACAACCAATTTTGAAGTTAGGATTTATTTTATGTCCTTCATTTACAGCTATCGCATTTGCGATAAATTGATGGTGCAGAGTTTGAAATATTTTTTGATGATTATTATTCTCACGTAAACCCGAAGATACATATTGTAAAATAGGATAGTCAAATTTCACCATATTGTTAATTTCATTGATTGTAATCCAATACTTCACTTTATCTTTATATCGCATAAACACAGTTTTACAATAAGTTATAAAATAGTCAACTACTTTACGATTATGAAATCCTTCATATTTTGTGGATAAATATAATGGCATATCATTATGCATGAGAGTAACAATCGGCTCAATGTTGTTCCTTAATAATTCATCGAATAACTCATCATAGAAGACTAATCCCTCTTCATTTGGAAAATCCTCTATACCATTTGGATAGATTCTTGTCCATGCGATGGACACGCGCAATGCGTTTATTCCCAATTCTTTAAAAAGCATAATATCTTTTTTATATGTATGATAGAAATCAATGGCCTCATGACTTGGATAGTAAACACCTTCTTTGACAGTCGTGTGTATTTCTCTGTTTTTATCTACACTGCCAGCACTCATAACATCAATGATACTTAACCCTTTATTAGATTCTTTATAAGCACCTTCACACTGATGTGCAGCAGTAGCGCCACCCCATAGAAAATTACTTTCTTTCATAAAACATCTCGACCATCCCT